>CAYUME010000049.1:3063-13912 GCA_964445475.1 uncultured Planctomycetia bacterium | reverse complement strand
CGAGACGAGCAACGGCCAGACGCTCACGGGGATCGACCCGCGCATCCAGCTCGGACGGATCCTGGCCGACGCCGAGGCGACCGACGGCGTCGTGAAGCTCGCGGTCCGGGAGAACCCGGACGCCCCGGCGCAGGAGGTGGTCGTCACCATCCCGGTGCTCGGCGCGTACAGCCGGACCTGGCCGCTGACCTGCCCGAAGTCGGACCGGATCGTGCGGAACTTCGCGGACTATCTGGCCCGGCCCGGCTCCGATCCGGGCTTCGGCGGCATCGGCATGCTCTTCCTGCTCTCCACGGGCGAGGACCGGGACCTGGCGGCCGTGCGGCAGTGGACGAGGGACCTGGCCGGGAAGAAGGCGCCGACGTATGCCTGGCACCTGGGATACGGGGGGATCCCGCTGACCGAATACTACCTGCGCACCGGGGACGAGGCCGTCCTTCCCACGATCCGGCGGTGGGTCGACAGCGCCGTCAAGTCGCAGTATCTCGACGCCTGGGCTGGGCGCGGGGGCGTCCCGTCCGTCACCTACGGCATGGGCCACCTGAACGCCGCCGGCACCGCGGTGGTCACGCTGCTGATGCTGGCGAAGGAATGCGGGGCGGACGTCCCCGACCACGCCCTGCAGGGCGCCCTGGTGCACTTCTACCGCTACGCGGGGCGCGGCGGGAACCCCTACGGCGACGGACGCCCCGAGGTGGGCTTCGTCGACAACGGCAAGAACGGCAACCTCGCCTTCGCCATGGCCGCGGCGGCCGCGCTCACGCCGGACGGCGAGGCATCGGTCTACGCGCGGGCGCGCGACGTCTGCGCCATGACGAGCTTCTACACCACGAGCTTCATGCTGCACGGCCACACGGGCGGCGGGATCGGCGAGATCTGGCGCAGCGCCGCGATGGGCCTGCTCCACGACAGGAAACCGGCGCAGTACCGCGACTTCATGGACAGCCGCCAATGGCATTACGACCTCTCCCGCCGCTTCGACGGCTCCTTCGGCATCCTCGGCGGCGCGGGCTACGACAAGGTCGAATGGGGCGCCGGCTACGCCCTGGCCTACACCGTCCCGCGCAGGACCCTGCGTGTCACCGGGGCGCCGCCCACGAAATATTCCAGGCCCTATCCGCTCCCCCCACACCCCTGGGGCACCGCGGCGGACGAGGCCTTTCTCTCGCTGGAAGCCGTCCCCGACGCCGACGGCCGGCGGCCGGATCTCTCCGGCGAGACCCTCGCCGAGGACGCGAGCCGGCCGGTTCTCGTCCGGCTCCACAAGTCCGGCGACGTGAGCGACGACGTCCTGCGCCGCTACATCCGCCACCCGGACCCCAACATCCGTTTCGTGGCCGCCAACAAGGCGCTGGGCATCGACAGCGGCTACATCGGCTGGCGCACGCCCGGCGGCGACGTCCGGATGGGGCTGGCGATGGAGTTCCTGCGCGCGACGTCCCCGCTCGTCCGACGCGCCATGTTCTCGGCGATCCACGAGATCCTGCAGCGGGAGCAGCGGACCGAGGTCCTCACGCGGGAGGTCTTCGACCTGGCTGTCGGTGAGGTGAAAGACCGGGAGGCATCGTGGTGGGTCCAGGACGCCGCCCTGCACGTGATCGGACACGCCCCGGCGGACTGGGTCGCCCCCCACGTCGACCTCCTCCTCCCCTTCCTCGGGCACGCGGACTGGTGGCTGCAGAACGCCGCGCTCGTCGCGCTCGCCCCGGTCGTGGCGGACGCGCGGTGCTTCCGGAAGGTCCTTCCCCCGATCGGCGAGCTGATCCGGACGAACCAGCGTTCGGCGCTCACCCTGGGGCTGATGGACGGACTGCGCGCCCGGATCCAGGAGGGTGCCCCCGACGTGCACCGCCTGGCCGTCGAGACCCTGAAGGAAAGCTACAGCGGCTACGCCGGCGTGAAGACCGCCCCCGGCGGCCAGGACATCTCCTCGACCCTCGAGGCGCACCTGCGGTACATCGCCGCCTCCCTGGCCGACACGCCCGGCGGACTGGACGTGCTCTACGACATCGTCCGGGCGCGGTACCCCGACGAGATCCTGCCCTACAAGGAGTTCTTCCTGGCGGCCGACCCCGACCAGTTCGGACCGAAGCTCCGGGAGGCGATCACCCCGATCATCCGGGACGAGCTGATCCCCGAGTTCGTCGGGAAGAACCGGGAGGCGCTGCGGACGCTGGCCGCCGCCGGGGTGCAGTCCGTCCAGCCCGGCGGCCCGAAGGACGCGATCGATCAGCTGGCGGCGCTCCACGCGCGGGCCGGGTGCGAGGCCTACGGCTGGCGGATCTTCGCCGACCTGCGCGAAGCCGAGTGGTTCTACCACGCGTTCGACCCGGTCCCCGCCGAACAGGTGCCGTGGGACCAGCTCATCTCGCGCTACCGCAAGGTGACCCTGCCCGCGAGGATGGAGACGTGGCACGCCCCCGGCTTCGATCCCGCCGGGGCCGGCTGGAAGCGGGGGAAGTCCCCCTTCGGGCAGTACGACGGGAAGCTCCCCCAGCCCCCCGTCTCCAAGTGCTCGCCGGCGTGTGTCGGCCCGATCTGCTACGGCGCCACGCCGGTGAACACGCTGTGGGAGCGGGAGGTCCTGCTGTTGCGCGGGACGTTCGCGATGCCCCCGGTGAAGGAGGGGCACCGCTACCGGGTGCGCGTCGACAGCGGCGCCCACGTGGGCAACGGCGGCGGCTACGGCATCTACGTCAACGGCCGGCTGCTGATCGAGCAGCCCCAGTGCATCGGCCGCGGCGGCGGCGAGAAGCCGAACGGGGCGTTCATCACGAAGGCGTTCCTCCCGGATTTCGACGGCCGCGACGTGATCCTCGCGGTCATGACCTTCCTGCGCTTCAACGACAAGTACGCCGTCAAGCCGACCACGCGCGTCCCCCAGGGCCGGATCAGCCTGCAGGTCGAGGAGCAGACGCTGCCGCCCATGGGCGACGACCTGGTGTTCCGGTCGGCGGCCCTCGTCCCCATGGTGTCGTCCGCGTGGCAGGCGAGGCTCTCCTCGGAAAGCGAGGAGGTGCGGCCGGACGACCACCTGTTCCGCTGGGACGGCCGGTTTGTCGACCAGCCGAAGGTCCTGGGCCGCTGGGAGGTCGTCGGCCAGGTGGCCGCGATCGCCGAGTTCGATCCGGCGAAGAAACAGAATCTCCGCCGTCCCCTTTTCACGAGGAGGACGTTTCTGGAGGGCGGGCGCACCGACGAGCCCGTCTGGGCCTGGTCCGGCGATACGCTGATGGATCTGGACCGCTACCAGGCGCTGAAGATGACGGTCCAGACGGTCGGCGACAGCGACTATCTCTTCATCGAGTCGGGCGGGTTCAGCGAGAAGAACCCGCCGGGCTGGAAGCCGGCCCTGCTCGTCCTGAAGCGGGGCTAGAAAGGAACCGCCATGCGCCTCCCTTCGGTCCTCTTCGCGCTGTCGCTCCTCCCGGCCGTCGCGCCCCCCGCGGGGGCCGCCCCCGCCCGCCCGCTCAAGACGCACGGCATCTTCTCGAGCCACATGGTCCTCCAGCGCGACAAGCCCATCGCGATCTGGGGCTGGGCCGAGCCGGGCCGGAAGGTCTCGGTCCAGCTCGGCGACGAGAAGGCCGAGGCCGAGGCCGCCGGGGAGACGGGCCGCTGGGAGACGACCTTCCAGGCCCGCGCAGCCGGCGCCGACCCGCTGAAGCTCGTCATCGCCGCCGGCGGCGAGACGATCGCGATGGACGACATTGTCGTCGGCGACGTGTGGGTCATGAACGGCCAGAGCAACATGGCGTTCGGGCTCGGCAAGACGGAGGAGGGCGACCTGGAGACAGCCCAGGCGCACGTCCCCCTGCTCCGGGAGATCCGGATCAACCCGAACGAGCACGAGACCCTGCAGACGGACCTCCCCGCGACCGCGCTGCCCAACGGGGGCTGGGTGGTCGCCAGCCCGCAGACGGCGGGGGACTTCTCGGCCATCGGGTACGGCTTCGGCGTGCGACTCCAGCGGGCGCTGCAGATCCCCATCGGCCTCATCGACAACGCGCGCGGGGGGGCCTCCCTCGAAAGCCTGGTCCCCCGGCACGCGTTCAAGGACCACCCCCTGGCCGCCCGGTACCTGGAGTGGGTGGAGAAGCGCCAGGCCGAGTTCGACTGGGACGCCGCCGTGGGGAAGCTCGTCGAGAAATGGGAGAAGGAGGTCGCCGCCCAGCGCGCGAAGGGCGTCGCCGAGGAGAACCTGCCGCCCCGGCCGACCCGCCAGGACCTGCGCTCCTGGAGCATCCCCGGGCGCAGCCCCAGCGACGCCGCCTCCTGCTACAACGGCATGTTCGGCGCCTTCCTCGGCCTCCACATCAAGGGCGTCCTGTTCCACCAGGGCTACAACAACGCCCTGGGGGCCAGCAGCCGGCCGAAGCGCTACCGCGTGCTCATGAAGCGGATGGTCGAGGGCTGGCGCGAAGACTTCCGGGACCCGACGCTGCCGGTGGGGGTCCTCGAGTTCTGTGCCGGGGGCATCTCCCAGACGCCCGAGAACTTCGAGCACTGGGGACACGACCCGGCCTCCTTCATCCGCGAGGCGCAGCGGCTCGGGCTGGCCGACCTGGGGGACCCCGCGCACACGGCCTTCATCCCCGGTTACGACCAGCAGATCCCGGGCCTGCATCCCGTCCGGAAGCAGGCGCACGGCATCCGCGCCGCGCGGTGGGCGCTCAGCACCGTGTACGGGATGCGCGTGGACTGGGAGACGGCGTCGCTCGTCTCGGCGGAGCCGCAGGGCGACGTGATGGTGCTGACCTTCGACAAGCCCGTCCTGCCGGACGACCTCTCCCTCGTCCCGGAGGGATTCTCGATCGCCGGCGAAGACGGCGCATTCTACATGGCCCACGCCGCGTATCCGCTCAAGAAGGATGCCGGGATCTGGAACACCGCCGGCAAAAGCCACGAGGCCACGACGATCCACGTCTGGAGCCCGCTGGTCCAGGCGCCGGTGGCCGTGCGCTACGCGTGGGCGCGCAGCCCGATGGGCAATCTCAAGGTCCGCGGCAAGCCGTGGCTCCCGCTGCAGGGCTTCCGGACCGACGCGTGGGATTGGCCGGAGGCGGACGACCCGGCGGCGGAGGCCCTGGACGGCGTGCGGATGAAGGCGATGGAGAAGGAGGCCGCCGCGCGCTGCGAGCACCGGAGGGCGGAGGAGGCCCGACGCGCGGTCGAGATCCTCGAGCGGCTCAAGACGCTGGGGCGGACACCGCTTGAATCCAAGAAATGAGGAGTTTGCCATGCTGAGCCGCACCCCGATCCGACGGGCCCTCGCCGCCCTGGCGCCGACCGTCCTGGCCCTCCATGCGGCCGCGATGGATATCCCCGCCCAGCTGCCCGCGCCGGACGGGAAGGCGGGGGATGCCGGCAAGCCGGTCCAGGTCTACATCCTGGCCGGGCAGTCCAACATGGTGGGCATGGGAGACATCAGCGGCGCCCGTCCGCCGTGGCCGAGCGTGATGTGCACGGCCGATCCGGCCATCCTGCCCGGGGTCATGCCGGTGGGCCAGAGCCGGAACAGTTGGGGGCACTGGGGCGGCGTCTCCGCGCTGACGGCCCATGGCCTCTACCGGTCCGCCGATCCCCAGGCCGAAAAGGGCGCCGTTGTTTCCCTCTTCAAGGGCGCATACGATCCGAAGGAAGACTACGCCAAGCGGACACCGGACAAGACGGGGACGGTGGCGCTGGGGACGGTCGCTGAGAACCTGCCGACGAGGGACGGGCCGTGCACAGCCGTGGTCTCCGCCTGGATCGATGTCCCGGCCACCGGGACGTACACCGTGCATGCCGGCTTCGGCGACAGCACGCATGCCCTCGTGACCCTGGACGGCAGGGAGGTCTATCGCAAGGACGTGGGCGGCAAACCCGCGTGCGAGAAAGTGCCCCTCGAGACCGGCAGGCGCTATCCCATCACGGTCACCTACTTCCAAGGCGGTTCGGCCGCGCTCTGGATGGAGCAGGTTGATCTGCCGGGCCACGGCGATCTCGAGACGGTGACGAAGCGGGACCGGAAGTTCCCGTACCTGCTCGACGATGCCGGCCACTGGACGGTGCGCAACGACGTGTATTTCCAGGAGGCACGGCTTGCGGAAGGCGGCCGGGGCGCCCCGCTGAGCGCGACCGCGAACAACGGGAAGACCATCGGACCCGAGGTGGGCTTCGGGTACGTGATGGGCACCTTCCACGACGAGCAGGTGCTGCTGATCAAGACCGCCCAGGGCAACCGCTCCCTGGGGTTCGACTTCCGTCCGCCCTCGAGCGGCCGTACGGAGCCCGACAACACATACGAAGGATTGGAGTACCGCCTGATGGTCCAGGGCGTCCGGGAGACGCTGGACGCGATCGACCGGGTCGTGCCCGGGTACAAGGGCCAGGGCTACGCGATCGCCGGCTTCGGGTGGTTCCAGGGGCACAAGGACAAGGACGCGCCCAAGGAAGAGTACGAGAAGCACCTGGTCAACCTGATCAACGACCTCCGCAAGGAGTTCAAGGTCCCGAAGATGCCGGTGGTCGTGGCCACGGTCGGCTTTCACGGGTACCGGTTGGGGAGCGGCGGCTGGAACGGGGTCTGGGAGGCGCAGAGGGCGGTGGGGGATCCGAAGCAACACCCGGAGTTCGCCGGCACGGTGGCGTCGGTCGACACCCGCGACTTCTGGCGGGAGGTGGAGGAGTCGCCACGGAACCAGGACTACCATTACCACCGCAACGCCGAGACGTACCTGCTGGTGGGCGAGGCGATGGGCCGGGCCATGGTGCGCCTGGAAGGCGGTCGCGCCGAGGCGATCCCGAAGTCGGACCGCGAAACGCGGGTCGCCGCCGAGATCGCCGCCGAGGCCGCGAAGCCGGAGCCGACCGACGAACAGATGGCCGCGCACGTGGCGGCGATCCGGCCGATGATCCTGGATGGCGTGCTGGCGTCTTTCCTGGGCAACCCGAGGAACCGGCCGCTGCTGCAGGCCGCCATCCGGGACGAGAAGCCCGCGAAGCAATCGCCGTTCATTGACGACGCGCTCGATGACGTGGCGAGATACTACCAGGCGGCCGGCATCCGCGACTACGATTGGCAGCCGTTCGGCGGTGACATGAAGAGCGGCACGTGGGACTACTTCGGCTTCGACCTGCCGGGCCATCCCAACCGGGTCCGGGGCCCCGCCGCAGCCGGGGCGGAGAAGGAGCCCGATGCGAACGACGACAAGCCCGAGCCCAAGGCGAAAGGCAAGGAGAAGGCGCCTCCTGCGCTGCAGATCGCATGGCCGGCCGGGATGGAGCGCTGGTTCGCGTCCGACTTCGACACCCGGAAGGCCGGCTGGAAGAGCGGTGCCGCGCCGTTCGGCGAAAGCGCCGAGACGCTGGTCCTCCCGGAGTGGGCGAAGGATCGGATCGCCAGACGCCAGCCGGCCACGGTGTGCGATAACGATGTCCTGCTGCTGCGCCAGACCTTCGGGATTCCGCCGCTGAAAGAGGGTCACCGCTACCGCCTCCGCGTGGCCGGCAGCGCGCACAACAACATGGGCGAGTCGTACGCCCTCTACGTCAACGGCACGCTGCTGCTCGAGAACCGCGAGGGCGTGACGGCATGGCGCCGGCAGGGCGGTTCGCCACGCGGTGTTCCTGTCTATCCCGAGTCCCGCGAGTTATTCAAAGGCGGCAAGGTGACGATCGCGGTCAGCAGCTTCCCGATGGACAATTTCAGCGCCGACCGGTTCATCCCCCCCGGCGCTCCCCTGAGCGTCTGGATGGAGGAGATGAAGGTCCCTCCGGTGGAGTAGAAGCGCCGCCCGGCACGGACCGCGCGTCCCCTCGCGGGGCGGGGCCGTGCGGACGGCACGCGCGGCACCTGCCGGGACGCCCGAAAGGATACGCCATGTCGCTGCGCAACCTGGGCGGGACGGCGCTGATCCTGCTGGCGTCCGACCTCTGCGGCTGCCGCACCCCGGCCGCCCTGGAGCCCGAGTCCACCTACGCCGTGATCGTGGGCGTCCTCGAGTGGCCGAGCCGGACCCTCTCAGGCTTCTCGAAAGAGAACCGGAGGGACCAGGGCCTGTACGAGACGCTCCGGGAGAAGGGGGTCCCCGCGCGGAACATGGCGCTGCTGCTCGACCGGGAGGCGACCGAGGCGAACCTGCGCGCGGCGCTCGGCGAGATCGCCGGCCGCGCCGGCCCGGACGCGACGCTGATCGTCTACTACGCCGGCCACGGGTACCCCGGGAGCCGCGGCATCTACTTCGCGAGCCACGACGCGGGCGTGAAGGGCGGGCCGCGCGAGGGGTTCCTGATCGACGACATCGACGCCGTCCTGGGCGCGCGCTTCCGCGGCGGGCGCGTCCTCCTCCTGGCCGACTGCTGCTTCGCCGGCGGGCTGGCCGACGTGGCCGCGAAGCTCGCCGGGCGTGGGCTCGCGGCGGCGTGCCTGACCTCCGTCCGGCTCGAGGAGACGTCGAGCGACCAGTGGACCTTCACCTGCAACCTGATCGACGCCCTCCGGGGCCGGCGGCACCTGGACCGCGACGGCGACGGGTTCGTCACGCTCGACGAGGCGGGGCAGTCGGTCCGGGACGCGATGCATATCGTCGAGTCCCGGGACCCCGGGTTCTCCCTGCAGGGGCTTCCGGGCGCGTTCCGCCTCAGCCGGGTCGCTGCGGACGGGACGGCCCCCGACCCGGTCCCGGCGCCGTTCGCGCCGGGGCAGTTCGTGGCGCTGCGCGACCGGGACGGGAAGCGGACCGCGCGCATCGTCGGCTGCCGAAACGGCTCGCTGCAGCTGGAGATCCAGCGGTACCACGACCGCCTCACCGTCTGGCACGACCCCGACGAGGTTGCCGCGCTCGTGTGGCCCGACCGCCCCGGGCCGGCCGGCTCCCCCGGCGTGCCGCCCCCCGAGCTGGAGCCGGCCGAGGCCGCCGCCAAGGCCACCCTCGGCGGCAAGTACCGCACGCTCCTGAAGACGGTCCACGCGCGCTACGACTACCTCGTCTGCGGCGCCTTCTCGGACTACGGGTACTCGAAGACGCCCGAGTACCTCGGCCAGACCGGCCTCCCGGAGGGGTATTGGGTGTACGTCTATCCCTGGTGGTACATCTTCCGGGACCGGAGCCGGGACGCGAGCGGACCGAAGTAGCCGTCCGCGCCCCGGCGCGACGTCCGCCGATCCCCTCCACGACAGGAAAAGCCCATGCATCTCCTCCCGTTCTGCTGCGCGCTCGCGCTCGCGCCTCCCCTGCTCGGCCAGCCCGACGACCGCCTGGCGGGCCTCGCGTCCCGTCCCGGTCTCTTCCTGGGCGAGGGCCTCACGGACACCGCGTCCCACCCCCGGGCCACGGGCACGCTCAAGGCCATCCTGCTCTTCGCGAGATTCCCGGACGCCCAGGACGAGGACAGGACGCCCCAGGCGCTTTACGATCACCTGGTGCCCGGGGCGGTGACGTTCTTCCGGGACGCCTCCTACGGACGCCTGGAGCTGAAGGTCGACGCGCGCTACCGCTGGTACCCCGTGAAGGGGAAGTCGACGGACCCGGGCTACGACTGCTCCCGGCACGCGTCCCACAAGGCGTACGTGGCGGAGGTGATGGCGGCGGCCGACCCCGACGTCGATTTCGGGGGCTGTGATGTTGTGTACGTCGTGGCCTCGAAAAACAAAGGCACCCCGATCTCGCCCACCCTGCATTGCGACCGGGGGCGGGGCATCCCGGCGGACGGGAACGAGATCCGGCACGCCGTGACCTTCGGCAACGACAGCCGAAAGGAGAATTGGGGCTGGCAGACCCTCGTGCACGAAACAGGCCACATCCTGGGGCTGCCCGATCTCTACCGCTTCGACCGCGCGGGCGGGGGCTACAAGGACGTCCACCGGTTCGTCGGCGGCTGGGACCCGATGGGCTACCAGGGGCACGGCTCCGATTTCCTGGCCTGGCACAAGCTCAAGTGCTCCTGGCTGGACGAGCGGGATGTCGCCGTCGTGAAGGAGGGGGAGGTTACCCGGGAGATCGCCCCGATCCGGGCGTCCAGGGGCCTGAGGGCCCTGGTGGCCCCCGTTTCGGACAGCGAGGCGTACGTGGCCGAGGTCAAGCCGCTGTGCGCGGCCCGGGATGCGGTGGGGGTCCTGATCTACCGGGTGGCCACCCGCGTGGAATCGGGCAAGGGCCCTATCCGGGTGATGCCCGCGGTCCCGGATGACGATACGCGCCATCCCGACCTGTTCCGGAGCTACATCGCCCTCTATAATGCGTTATATTTCGAGGGAGGGCATTTCGAGGATGCGGCCAGCAAGGTCCGCATCAACGTGCAGAAGAAAACGGCGTCGGGATTCCAAATCCAGGTGTCCCGGTGATACGGCGCGGCTGAAGCGATCTCCCTGCACGACCGGATACCGGATGTCGGGACCCTCGGGATCTGACGGATCATGGGCTTCGAAAGCGTCTACTGCTTCCAGTGCATGAAGCGGCTCTCCGAGCAGGATTTCCAGGTGGGGGCCGCCCTCCGCATCGGCACGCATACCGCCTGCCGCGGCTGCTCCGAAGTGTTCCTGGCGCAGATGACGGCTGAAGAGCAGAAGGCCGTCTTCGAGCGGAGCCGGATCACCGCCTCCTCGAAGAAGCCGCAGGAGTCGATGCCGGTCAGGAATCCGGTTCACCAACCGACCCTCCACGTGCGCCCCTCGCCGGAGCCGCCCCCGCAGGAGAAGAAGAACCCGGCGGCCCTGATCGCCGGCGGCGCGGCCGCGATCCTCGTCCTCGTCGCGATCCTCGCGATGTCCCTCGGGGGCGGGACGAGGCCCTCCTCGACGCCGCCACCGGGGACGGTGGCGGGCGGCGGCGGCACGACGCCGGGACCGGCCGGGGGGACCGCGGCC
>CAYUME010000049.1:0-3053 GCA_964445475.1 uncultured Planctomycetia bacterium | reverse complement strand
CGCGCGAGCTCGGGGTGGACGTGGGCTTCTTCTTCCAGGACGCCGAGGTGCGACTTCCCGCGGGCGGCAAGCGTCTGGTCCACAACATCGGGATGGTGCAGCAGGGCTCGTGCTTCACCGCCCTGATCGGCGGGACCGCGGCCGACCCGCAGCGCGTGCAGGAGGCGCTCGACGCCCTCCGGAAGGCGCGCGTCTTCGAACGCGACAACGCCGTCAACCACCCCGCCATCGTCCGTCTCTACGAGGAGGCCGCCCGGCTGGCGGAGGGCACCCCCCATTCCGAAGCGGCCCTCCGCGGCTGCGACGCGGCCCGGGCCCGATACAAGAAGGCCGTCGACACCGACATCGCCGAGATCGAGAAGACGATCCGGGACCTCGCCGAGGGGAAGGCCTACCGGAACGCCTTCGACCGGCTCGAGGCGGCCCGCAGGCGCCACGAAGCCCCTGACTGGAGCCGCGCGGTCGACCGCCTGGCGAAGGAGGTGGCGGACGCCGCCGCCGGCCACTTCGCCCGCATCCAGTCCAGGGCCATCGACGGCGTGCGGCTGGGGAACCCGGACGAGACGAAGCGGTGCCGGGAGGAGGTCGTGGCGTGGGGTCTGCCGCAGTACGTGGACGACCTGGACAAGGCCCTCGCGGAAGCCGCTTCCGGCAAGCGTCCGCCGCCCCCGCCCTCGCCCCCCAAGCCCGAGCCGGTCGCCGTCCAGCCGGAACCCAAGCCGCCGACGCCGGAACCGGAGCCCAAGCCCGAGCCGGTTGCGGTCCAGCCCATGCCCGAGCCGCCCGCCCCCCCGCCGCCCGCGCTGCCGGAGCTCTGGAAGCTGCTGGTGGCGAACAAGGCGAATCTGGCGGGGAAGCCCGTTCCGGTGAGGCTGAATGCCCCGCTCGACAAGACGACCCCCGTGGTCGAAGACGTGACAGGGACGTCGCTGGAGATGACGGCGCCATTCGGCGGCGGGAGCGTCCGGGCGTCGAAGAAGTCCGAGGACCTCGACGAGCGGGAGCTGAAGGGGCTTCTCCTGCAGGCGGGCGTCCCGATCACGCCCGGGACGGAGAAACTGCTGGCGGCCCTGGCCCCCGAGCGGGAACGGGCGAAGGCGGAGGCGGAATACGCCAGGGCGATGGACCGGGCGAGGGAAAGCCTCCTGAGGAAGGATTGGAAGGACGCGGCCGCGATCCTGAACGGCGCGCTCAAGCTCAAGCCGGGCGCCCCCGAGGCGGCGCGCCTGCTGGCGGAGGCGGAGGGACACCTCGGCCCGGCGCGGACCTTGGCGCTCAACCTGGGAAACGGCGTGACCATGGAGTTCGTCTACATCCAGCCGGGCACGTTCGTGATGGGCGGGGAGAACGAGGAGGAGGGACGATTCAGCGCGGTCGAGACGCCGAAGCACCCCGTGACGATCACGAAGGGGTTCTACCTGGGGAAGTACGAGGTGACGCAGGCTCAGTACGAGACCATCCTGGGGAAGAACCCGAGCCGGTCCACCCGGGACCCCAACGGCCCGGTGGACTCGACCGACTGGAATAGCGAGATCGAGTTCTGCAGGAAGGCCGCGGAGAAGACGGGACGGAACGTGCGACGCCCCACGGAGGCCGAGTGGGAATACGCCTGCCGCGCCGGAACGGACACCCCGTGGAGTCACGGCAGCGATCCGTCGAAGCTCGGTGAATACGCCTGGATCTCCGGGAATGCCGGCGGCAGGTCGCATCCCGTAGGGCAGAAGAAGCCGAATCCCTGGGGCTTGTTTGATATGCACGGAAACGTGTGCGAGCGGGTCGCGGACCTGTACGAGCGTTCGTACTATGCCTCCAGCCCGAAGAACGATCCGACCGGAGCGACGGTCGGTTTCTCCCGGGGGGCGACCGGAACCTCGATCCTGCGCGGCGGAACGTGGAAGGAATCTCCCGAGGAGTGTCGCTCCGGAAAGCGTCTCCGCGGCGGCGGGTACGGCTTCTACGAGAACTGGGGGTTCCGCGCCGCCGTGACGCCGTGACGCCGCCGGGCGATGGCGACGCACGCGTGCAGGGACGCGGCCGGGGCCCGGGGCGCCCCCCCCGGGAAGGGGGCCGGGGCGCGGGACCGCCCATTTTCACGAGCAGATATAATATACGTCGGAGCCGGCTTTCGGCTATAATTGAAGGCTCGAAAAAGGGTGTGTTCGTGTAACGGGTTTCTTTTCTCTTTTTTGGTGGGAGTGTGGCCATGGCTAACGGGAAGGTGAAGAAGGTCGTGCCCGACCGCGGGTTCGGTTTCGTTGCGGCGGACGACGGGAAAGAGTACTTTTTCCACAGCAATTCGATGCAGCCCGGGGTGTTCGACACCCTTCGCGGCGGCGAGGCCGTGGAATTCGAGACCACCCAGGGGCCGAAGGGTCCCCGCGCCGAGAACGTCCGGCTGGTCAACTGAGCGCTGTCACGGCTGAGCCGTGGCCGCCTTTTCTGCGCGCAACAAACGAACCGCCCGTCCTGAAGCGTCGTGCGACAGGGCGGGCGGTTTTGTTTCCGGCGGAGTTTTGCCGGCACGGGCCCCTGCGGTCTCCCGCGCTTTTTTGAAACCTCCCGCCCCCCGGACTGGTATTCTTCCGGGATGAGCGACACACCGGCCGTCCGGACCGAGAACCTGCACAAGGCCTACCTGCTCGGCGCCAACGCCGTCGGCGCGCTCCGCGGGGTGGACCTCGCCGTCGCGCGCGGCGAGTTCGTCGCCGTCATGGGGCCCTCCGGCTGCGGCAAGACCACCTTCCTCAACCTCGTGGGCGGCATCGACACCCCCTCCCGCGGCTCGGTCTGGGTGGACGGCGTCGAGATCTCCCGTCTCGGGGACGACGCCCTGGCGGACCTCCGCCGCGACCGCATCGGCTACGTCTTCCAGTTCTACAACCTCCTTCCCACCCTCACCGCCCGCGAGAACGTGGAGACGCCCCTCCATTTCGGCGGCCGCCCCCGCGCGGAGCGCCGCGCGCGCGCCGACGCCCTCCTCCAGCGCGTGGGCCTCCTCGACCGCGCGGACCACAAGCCCTCCGAGCTCTCCGGCGGCGAGCAGCAGCGCGTCG
>CAYUME010000048.1:0-13996 GCA_964445475.1 uncultured Planctomycetia bacterium | reverse complement strand
GGCTGGAGGGCTGGCGACGCGGAGGGCCGCGGCGCCGGCGGGGGCGGCGGCCCCCCCGGGCACGGCGGCCGCCGCGGCCCAGTCCGACCAGGTCGCGTCGGGCTCGGCCACGTTCCCGCTGCGGGTCTCGAAGGCCACCCGGCCCCTGCCGCGCCACGTCAGGCTGCCCCAATCCGACAGCTGCTTCGCGTCGAACGCCTTCGACCGGTAGCGGCCTTCCGCGGCGGGGCCGGCGCCCACGCGATGGACGACGGCGGCATCGCCCGTGCCGACGAGGGCGAGCCGGCCCGCCTCGAGCCCGAAGGCGAGGACCTGGTTCTGCGGGTAGTCCCAGAGCAGCGTCGACCGCCCGTCCGCGGCGAGCCGGTGCACGCGGCCGCTGTTGTTGGTCCCGACGACGACCCCCTCGTCCGTCACGGCGAGGTCGGTGACGTAGGAGCTGGGATACTCGACCTGGCGCTCGAGGCGCCCCGCGGCCGTCAGGAAGACGACGGCGCCGCGGACTGTCGCGGCGGGGGAGGCCGGGCGCTTCGCGGCGGCGGGCGCCCCGCCGCCCGGCGCGCCCTTGCCGCCCGCGCCGGCGGCGTTGGAGGGGACCTCGGGCGCGGGCGAGCCCTCCTTCGTCTCCGCCTTCTGCGCGGCCTGCTGCACCGCACCCAGGAAGCTGGCCGGCGACGCCTTGGCGCCGCTGTTCACCCCGAGGACGAGGCCGCCCGGGAGGACGCGGATCGCCCGCACCTCGTTTTCGCCGAAGTCGCGGAGCACGACGGCCCGCCCGTCCGCGCCGAGGCGGTAGAGCAGGCCGGGATTCGCGGTGCCGAAGTACAGGACGCCGCCCTCCCCGGACGCCACCGACAGGACGTTCTCCTTCCCCGTGTCGAAGAGGACCTCCGTCTTCCCGTCCGCATCGACCGCGACGAGCTTCCCCTCCGGGCCGGTGGCGGCCACGAGGTGGCGTCGCGCGTCGGGGAGGAGCGCCCAGACATACTTGCCCGGCAGCGTCGCGAAGAGGGCCCACGCCCCCGCGGCGTCGCGGCGGAAGACCTTCCCGTTGGGGAGGGTCGCCGCGTAGACGAGGCCGTCGGGCCCCTCGACGAGGGCCGTCACCAGCAGCTCCCCGGTGGCGAAGGCGACCTCCACCTTCCCGTCGGCCAGGCGGAGGATCTTGCCCGAGGCGGTGCCGGCCAGGAGCCCGCCGTCCTTCGCGCGGAGGATCGACCAGACCTGGCGCTCCCCCTCGACCGTCAGCGCCTCGGCCGCCGAGCCGAGCCGCAAGTCCCCCTCGTCCGTCAGCACGACGTTCTCGAAGGCCTCGCCCTCCGCCAGCGCGTCCCGCGTGGTCAGCTCCCAGAACTGCGTCCCGGAGGCGTCGGCCGCGGGGAGGGTTGCGGCCAGGGCCAGCAACGGAAGGAGGGCGAGGACCGGATCGTGCGTGCGCTTCATGGGCGTCGGCTCCAGGGGCCTGCGGCACACGGCGCGGCGGCCGCAGGCCGCGCCGTGTGCCGCGAAGCACGCAACTCGGGGAGGAGCGGAGCGAGTCCCCGTGTTGCGCGCGATCACTTCACCCGCAGCTTCACCTCGTCCGCCCCGAGAATCACCCAGTCGGTCGGCCGCTCGACCCGCAGCGGCGTCGCCGTGAGAAGGGCGCGCTCCGAGAGGCCGGGGACGAGGGGGCCCAGGATGGAGTTGGGGATCCGGTCGAGCACCTGCCCGCGGTAGCGGAGATCGACCGTCGGGAGGCGGAGGGTGGCCACGAGCCGGGTCGAATCGAAGGGTGTCTGGAGGGCCGCCGCCAGCTCGCGCAGGCTCGTCGGCGGCGGGACCTCGGGGTCGACCGACGCGCCGCCCGCGACCTGGACCGCCAGCTCGCGCCCGCCGAGGCCGCGGGGCACGGGGATCTCCAGACGGAGGACCGTGTCCGCCCCGTGACGGACGCGAAGGGTCACGCGCACGTGCGCGGCCCGGCCGGCCTCCACCTCGTCCTCCTCCAGCACCGCGTCCCGGATCTCCGCCACCCGCTCCTCGTGGCGGACGAGGAGGTCGACGGCGATCCCCTCGATGACCGGCTTCTCGAACGGGTGGTTGAAGAGCTGGTCGAAGACGCGCAGGACGGCGGCGTTGAAGGCGGTCCCCTGGTTGGCGTACGTGTTCCGGACGACCACGGGTCCGACGCCGCGGATCCGGAGGGTCGTCTCCGCGGTCAGCGTGTTCACGTCCATCCCGGGCTCGCAGGCGTCGACCGCGCCCAGGACGGCGGTGCGGACGAGCGACGGGGTGAGGAGCTCGTGGTGGACGATCCGGTAGCGGAACCGCTCCGGGTCCTTCGCGCGGGGGGTCCGGATCGCGACCTCGAGCGGGATCCGCGCCGCCGACGGGCCGATGCGCCCGGCGACGCACGGCGTCCGGTCCTGGACGAGCGCGCCGACCTCGCGACCCGGCGAGGCGAGCTTGAAGGGGCGGGCGAGGCTGGGCATGACGGCGTGGACCACCGCGGTCGTGACGGGCAGGGCGATCTCGCCCGCGTTGAAGAAGGGGTGGCCGAAGGCGAGGATCCGGTCGCCGTCCCGCCACGTCAGCGTCCCGACGGCCGTGAGGTCGGCGTCGCCGCTCATCAACTGGACGCCGACCGCGCCGCCCGGCACGAGCTCGACGCCGCCGTCGTCCGCCCCGCCGCCGCCGGCCTGGAGGGGCATGAAGCCCCAGGGGGCGAGGTCCCCTTCGAGGACGGCCAGGGCGCGCGCCCCCAGCCCGGAGGCCAGGAGGGGCGTCCCGACGCGACGGACGGGGCCGTGCTCCAACCGCGACGGCGCCGCCCGCGCCTGCCGCTCCAGGGGCCGGTCCAGCTCCGCGAGCATCGCGTGGATCGGCGTCACGCCCGCCAGCGGCTCCTTCGAGAAGGTCCACCCGTAGGCGACCGCCCCGATCACCTTCCCTTCGAGGTAGACGGGGCTGCCGCTCATGCCCGCGATGATCCCCCCCTTCTCGAGGTGGGGATGGCTGCAACGGACGAGGATCAGGTCCATCTTGGGCATGAAGTTCGGGAGGACGTCGAGGACCTCGACCTCGAAGCGCTCGAGCTGCGTCCCCTGGAAGACGCTCCGGCCGAAGCCGGTGAGCTTTTGCCCGGCGGCGCGGCGGGCCTGGAGGAGGGCGCGCACTTCGTCGACGGACATCGGGGCGTCGGCAGGGGGGGGCGCCGCGGAGGCGGGGCGGGCCGCGAGGACCATGGCAACCGCGAGCGCCAGCGCGGCCGGGAAACGGATGGAGGACGAGGCCTGCATGGAGGATGAATACCACCCGCATCCGGCAGGGGTCAAGGAATTCGCGCAGGCCGGATCCCGACGGAGACGCGGTCGGAACGCGCACCGCGCGCGGAAGCGCCCCCGTTGCTTTCACGTCCCCCCTTTGCTATATTTCATCCCCTTCCTCCCGCCGCGGGCGGCCCCCGATTCCGGACCCGGACCCATGCCCCTCCGCATCGCGATCCCGAACAAGGGGCGGCTGAACGAGGACGCCCTGCGGCTCCTCCGGGCGATCGGCCTGAAGGTCCGCGGGACGGGGGCGCGGACGCTGATGGCCTCGGCGGACGGAGGGCGCTACCAGATCCTCTTCGCGCGGGCCCAGGACATCCCGGAGTTCGTGGACATCGGGGCGTGCGACCTGGGGATCACGGGCCTCGACCTGGTGGCGGAGTACGGGCGCCCGGTGCCGAAGCTGCTCGACCTCGCGTTCGGGCGGTGCCGGCTCATCGCGGCCGTCCCGGAGTCCTCGCCGATCCGGGCGCTCGACGACCTCCCGCCGAACGCGCGGGTGGCCACGGCCTTCCCGCGCCTGACGGCGGAATTCTTCGCGCGGCGGCGGCGGAAGGTGACGGTGATCCCCGTCAGCGGCGCCGCCGAGATCACGCCCGCCATCGGCGTGGCGGACCTCATCGTGGACCTGATGGAATCGGGCGCGACGCTGCGCCAGAACCACCTGGCGATGATCGACGTGCTGCTCGACTCGCAGGCGGTGCTGGTCGGGAACGGGAAGGCCCGGCAGCGCCGGCGCGCGGAGGTGGAGGAGTTCGTCGCGGCGGCGAAGAGCGTGGTGGAGGCGCGGGTGCGGCGCTACCTGATGGCCAACGTGCCGCGGCGGTCGCTCGCGAAGGTGCGGGCGGTCCTCCCGGGGATCTCGGGCCCGACGGTGATGAACCTCCTCGGCCGCCCCGGCTGGGTGGCGATCCACGCCGTCACGGAAGAGGACCGGATCAACGGGCTGATCCCGAGGCTCCGGGCGCTCGGGGCCGAGGGGATTCTGGTCTTGCCGATCGAACGGATCGTGGTATAACGGCCGGCGCACGGGAGCCCCGATCCGCCGGGGACCGCGGGAAACGGGGGCCCCCTTCCTTCTTCCGGAGAGCCATCACCGCCATGCTCCGCCGCCTGACGCTGTCCGAGATGAAGCCGGCCGACCGGCAGGCGCTCTGCGCGCGCGAGGGGTTCCCCTACGCCAAGCTCGTCGCGGAGGTCCGCCCGATCGTGTCGGCCGTGCGGGAGCGGGGCGACGCGGCGGTCCTCGAGTTCGCGAGGAAGTTCGACGGCGTGACGCTCGCGTCGACGGAGGTCCCGGCGGAGGAACTCGCCGCCTCGGACGCGCGCGTGCCCATGACGACGCTGGTCCCTCTCCGCGCCGCGAAGGAGAACATCCAGCGCTTCCACGCCCGGGACGTCGCGAAGGGATTCGAGATGGAGGCCCTCAAGGGGGTCCTCCTCGGCAAGCTCGTCGTCCCCTACGAGACGGTCGGCCTCTACGTCCCCGGGGGGAAGGCGGCCTACCCGTCCTCGGTGCTCATGGGGGCGGTGCCCGCGACGCTGGCGGGGGTGAAGCAGATCGTCCTCTGCACGCCGCCGGGGAAGGACGGGACGGTCCTTCCCGTCGTCCTCGCCGCCGCGAAGCTGGCGGGCGTGCAGCGCGTCTTCCGGATCGGCGGGGCGCAGGCGATCGCCGCGATGGCCTACGGGACGGAGACGGTGCCGGCCTGCGACATGATCGTCGGCCCCGGCAACGCCTACGTGACGGCGGCCAAGCAGATCGTGCGGGACACGGTGGCCGTCGACTTCCTCGCCGGCCCCTCGGAGGTGGCGATCGTCTCCGACGGGACGGCCGCCCCGCGGTTCGTCGCGGCCGAGCTGCTCGCGCAGGCGGAGCACGACGAGCATGCCGTGACGCTGCTCATCACGACGCGCCGCGAGGAGGTGGAGGCCGTCCTGCGGGAGCTGGCCTCGCAGCTCGTGCTGAACCCGCGCCAGGAGATCGCCCGGAAGGCCCTCGAGCGGAACGGGGCCGCGGTCGTCTGCGACAGCATCCCGGAGGCCGTCGCGCTGGCCAACGACTTCGCCGCCGAGCACCTCGTCCTCATGGTGCGCCATCCGAAGGACATCCTGCGGGACGTCAAGAACGCGGGGTCGATCTTCCTCGGGGAGTACGCGCCGGTGGCGGTGGGGGACTACTGCGCGGGGCCGAACCACATCCTGCCCACGCTGGGGTGGGCCAAGTTCGCCGCGGCCCTCTCGGCCGGGATGTTCGTCCGATCGGTCCCCTACCAGTACCTCTCGAAGGAGGGGCTCGCCCTGCTCGCCCCGAACGCGACGACGCTGGCGCGCACCGAGGGGCTCGAGGGGCACGCGCGCTCCATCGAGATACGGCTCAAGTGACCGCTCGCCCCGGAGGATGCGCTTCGCGCAGGCCGGCGGGGCTTTTCTCCCGCAATGGGGAGCCCGGATTGCCGATGCCCCGAACGCCCGTCGACCGACTCCTGCGCCGGACCGTCCGCCGGTTGAGCGCGCCGATCTACCCCGCCCCCGCCCGGGGCGCGGCCCCGATGGACGCCAACACGAACCTCTTCGGGACCCCGCCCGCCCTCCCGGCGGTCGCCCGGCGGATCGGCCGCCTCGCCCTCAACCACTACCCGACCGGGAACAGCGACCCGCTCCGCGACGCGATCGCGGCCCGCTGGGGCGTCCGCCGCGGGAACGTCGTCGTCGGCAACGGCTCCGACGAGCTGTTCGACCTCGTCATGAAGGCGTTCGTCGACCCCGGCGACCGCGTCGCCTTTCCCGTCCCGAGCTTCGTGATGTACCCCTTCTACGGCGCCTTGAACTTCGGCCGACTGCGGCCGGTCCCGCTCAAGGCGCGGGAGGGGTTCGCGCTCGACGTGGACGGGATCCTGAAGGCGCGGGCGAAGGTGACGGTGATCGCCTCGCCGAACAGCCCCACGGGCAACGCCTTCCCCCCCGACGCCCTGGAGACAGTCCTCCGGAAATCGCCGGGGATCGTCGTGATCGACGAGGCGTACGCGGAGTTCGCCGGGACGGAGTGGGTCCGGAAGGCCGCGCGCCACCCCCGCCTGATCGTGACCCGGACCTTCTCGAAGGCGCATGCGCTGGCCGGGCTGCGGGTCGGGTACGCCGTCGGGTCGACGGCCGCGATCGACGCGCTGCTGCGCGTGAAGCCGCCGTTCAACGTGGGGGCCTTCGCGGAGGCGGCGGCGATCGCCGCGCTCCGGGACCGGCGGTTCGTGGACCGCGTCGTCTCCGGGATCCGCGCCGAGCGCGTCCGGGTGGCGGCGGCGCTGCGGACGGCAGGCGTCTGGCCGCACCCGTCCGACGCGAACTTCCTGCTCGTGGACGTCGGCCGCCCCTCGGACCGGGTCGTCGGCGCCCTCCGCCAGGCCGGCTTCCTCGTCCGGAAGATGAGCGACTGGCCCGGGCTGGAGACCTGCATCCGGGTGACGCTCGGCCCGCCGGCGCTGAACGACCGGTTTGTGCGGGCGCTCCAGCGGGTGCTGGCTTCCGGCCGCCCCCAGCCGCCGTAGGGGCGCGGCACGCCCGCGCCCCCGCGACGGCTCGTCCCGTTCCCAGGCATTCAGGACCCCAGCCCCATGCCGCGCCCCCTGACCTACGCCGCCTCCGGCGTCGACACCGTCACGAAAGACGCCTTCATCGACCGGCTCCTCGAGAAGATGCGGTCCACGCACGGGAAGCAGGTCGTCGACCTCCCCTGGGGCTTCGCGGGGCTCTACCGGCTGCCCGGCCACCCGCGGGAGCTGCTCGTCGGGTGCACGGACGGCGTCGGGACCAAGCTCAAGCTCGCCTTCCTGACCGGGGTGCACGACACGGTCGGGATCGACCTGGTGGCGATGAGCGTGAACGACTTGATCGTCTGCGGGGCGCGGCCGCTCTTCTTCCTCGACTACATCGCCACCGGCAAGGTGGACGTCAAGACGCTGGCGGCGGCCACCGCCGGCATCATCGAGGGGTGCCGCCGCGCCGGGTGCGCGCTGCTCGGCGGGGAGACGGCGGAGATGCCCGGCTTCTACCCGCCCGGCGAGTACGACATGGCCGGCTTCGCGACAGGGCTGGTGGACGAGCGGCACCTGATCGACGGCCGGGACGTCCGGCCGGGCGACGCGGTGATCGGGATCGCCTCGAGCGGGCTGCACTCGAACGGCTACTCGCTGGCCCGCAAGGTCTTTTTCGAGCGGATGCGCCTGCGGGTGACAAGCCGGGTGAAGGGGCTGCGGCGCCCGCTGGGGCTCGAGCTGCTGGCGCCGACGCGGATCTACGCGAAGGCGGTCGGGGCGCTCCTCGGCCGGATGCGGAACCAGGTCCGGTCCCTCGCCAACGTCACCGGCGGCGGCCTGGTCGAGAACATCCCCCGCGTCCTCCCGGCAGGGTGCGCGGTGGAGATCGAGACGGGACGCTGGCCGGTCCCCCCGATCTTCGGGATCCTCCAGGCCGGGGGCGGCGTGCCGCGCGACGAGATGTTCCGCGTCTTCAACATGGGGGTCGGGATGGCCGCGATCGTCCCCCCCCGGGACGCGGACCGGGCCTGCCGGGTCCTGCGGCAGGCCGGGGAACGGGCGTGGGTGATCGGCCGGGTCGCGCGCGGCGACCGCGAGGTCCGGATCCGGTGACCGCGGACGGCCTCGCCCGGGGAGCCCCCGCGCGTTCCGTGAATGTCTTTGACGCCGACGGCCCCCCGCCGCTAGAATCCCTCCCCTTCGCCCGCGGTGCCCTGAAAGGACCCCCGCCATGAAAATCGGTCTTCTCGCCCCCCTCCTGCCCCTGTTCGCCGCCGCCTGCTCGGGCGGGTCCAGCGAGCGCCTGGACAAGATCGAGAACCGGATCCAGGGGCAGATCCTGAAGTCGAACCGCCTCGAGGAGGACCAGCAGCGTCTTGCCGAGCGCATCGCGGCCGACATCGAGGCGATGCGAAAGGACATCAAGGCCCTGCGCGACGAGATGGATCTCTTCCGGAGCCAGCTGGCGGCTCTGAAGAAGGTCGCGACGGGCCCGACCGACGCGACCCAGGTGGAGTCGGAGAAGGCCACCCAGGAGGAGATCGAGTTCATCCGCCGGTCGCCGAAGAGCCCGGAGACGATCGAGACCGCGGTGAAGCGGCTCCGCCCGATCTCCACGGCCGCCGTCCCCTTCCTCGTCATGGAGATGAAACAGGCGATGAAGCGGGCGGATCTTCCGGCGGCGGGCGCCTTCGAGAAGGTCCTGGCCCGCCTCGAGCCCGAGGTCGTGGTCCGGGCGCTGCTGCCGGAGCTGGATCTCCAGCAGACGCGGGTCCTCGCCGCGGGGATCCTCGGGCAGGTCGGGCACACGTCCGCACGCGAGCCCCTCGCCCGCCACCTGGGCAACGAGGACTTCACCTTCCGCTTCGCCGTGGCCGAGGCCCTCGTGAAGCTCCGGGGCCCGGAGGGCAAGAAGGCGATCCCCGTCCTGATCGAGGCCCTCAAGCCCGTCCACCGCAACCACAACATCATCGCCTACGACCTGCTCCACCGCATCACGACCTTAGCCTTCGGGTACAAGATGTTCGGGCACGACGAGGAGAAGACCGCCGGCGCGGCCCGCTGGCAGGAATGGTGGGACCAGCACGGCGACACGTTCGAGTTCCCGGCGCCGTGACCGCTCCGCCCGGCGGACCGGCGCGGCCGCATAAAAAAACCCCCGTCCCGGACACCCGGGACGGGGGTTTTTCGTGGGGGACGCCGCCTCACCCGCCTCCGCCTGGAAGCCCCGCCGTAGCGGCAGCGAAGGCGCCTGGGGCGGGGAGCCTCACATCCGCTTGTAGAGGGAGTCGCGCTCGCCGGGGGTAAACCCGACGCGGCGGACGGACTGGCGGACGCAGCCTGACGACAGCACCCGCTTGCCGTTGATCGACGAGGGGTGAATGGCGTCGTCGGCGCAGATCAGCCCGCCGAGATCGTTGGCGCCCGCTCCGAGGGAGCGAAGGACGTTCGGGAAGCCGAGGTGCAGCCAGTTGGCCTGGATGTTGGGGATCGTCCGGTTGAAGAAGATGCGGCTGATGGCGATCATCTTCAGGACCCGCTCCTCGCCAATCATCCGGTGGTACCCGTTCCGGCGCGAGAGGGGGCTCCCGTCGGGGATGAACGGCATCGGAATGAACTCCGTGAAGCCGCCCGTCTCCTTCTGGATGTTCCTCAGGATCTCGAGGTGCTCGCAGAGGTAGATCTCGTCCTCCACGTGCCCGAACATGAGCGTCGCGGAGGTGGGAATGCCGAGCCGGTGGGCGGTCTTGACGATGTCGACCCAGTCGGCGGTGCGCAGCTTGTCGGGGCAGATCTTCTTGCGCACCTTGTCGTTGAGGACCTCGGCGCCGGTGCCGGGCATGGAGTCGAGCCCGGCCTCCTGAAGCTGCCGGAGCACCTCGACAACCGGCATGCGGCCGCGCCGGGCCAGAAAATGGACCTCCGCGGGGGAGAAGGCGTGGACGTGAAGCTTCGGGAATCTCGCCTTGATCGCCCGCAGGAGATCCAAGTGGTAGGAAAAGGCCAGATCGGCGTTCAACCCGCCCTGGAGCTCGACCACGGAGATGTCGGGCGACGCCTTGATCTCGCGGAGGACCTTCTCGATGCTCAGGGTGTAGGCGCCGCGCTGGCCCTTCTTCCGCCAGAACGGGCAGAACGAACACTCCGCCCGGCAGATGTTCGTGTAGTGGATCGACTTGCTCTGAACGTAGCTGACGCGGCCGTGATGGAGGCGCTGGGTGAGCTCGTTGGCGACGTGCTGAAGCTCCGGCAGGATCGAGTCGCCCTCCTGCATGAGGATGAGGGCCTCGATCGGGGCGATCTCGTCTCGCTCCAGCGCGGAACTCAGAATGACGCGCGGATCCATCCCTGTTCCCCCACCCGCCGGATCCGGCCGCAGGCCGGACGACGGCGTCCCATGCATACGCAGGCAGGGGGATGGAGGCAGGAAAAAGACCGCCCCCGGACAAAGCGAGACTTCCCCCAGCCAGCGATATGACACCCACGTGCTCAGGTGTCCCCGGTATTGCTGTCCCCCAGCAACCGGAGACGGACGGGAGGCTGTCGATTCAGGAGCTCCCACCCCCTCACGACAGCGGTCGCGATTATAGCAATCACAATCTCGAAAGCAAGGGGGAATTTCGAAAATCGTGACAGGGACAGGGGTAACGTCAGGGGTCCCCCGCCTGTCCCGGGCCTCCGGGGCCCCTTACGCGCCATCCACCCCCCGGACATCCTCAGCTTCTCCACGCCCATTTGCCGGCGATTCAACATCCTCTCCCCACTCCGTCCACCCCGGCCGAGCCTCCGGCCGCCCGCTCCCGCCGGACGGGGAGAAGACATGCCTTGACAGGGGGACGCCGGCCCCCGACAATGCGGCCGGACGGCGGTTCGCCCGCCAAAGCCCTTCCGCGCGAGCGAACCAACCTTCTGTCAGGGCCTTGTTTCCAACACGCGGTGCCATGGCCGCCGTGGCTTCCCACTCCGCATGACCGACCGCCTCTTCCTCATTGACGGCGCCTCGCATCTCTACCGCGCGTATTACGCGATCAAGTCCCTTTCCACCTCCAAGGGCGTCCCGACGAACGCGATCTTCGGCTTCACGCAGATGCTCCTGAAGCTCCTCAAGGACCACCGGCCCCCGTACGTCGCCGTGGTCTTCGACCTCCCCGGCCCCACCTTCCGCGACGCCCTCTTCCCGGCCTACAAGGCGAACCGCCCCCCGACGCCTCCCGACCTCGTCGCCCAGATCCCCCGCGTCAAGGAGATCGTCCGGGCGCTGGGGGTGCCGATCCTCGAGGTCGAGGGGTTCGAGGCCGACGACGTGATCGGCACGCTCGCCTGCCGCGCCGGAAAGGAGGGGCTCCCCGGCGTCCTCGTCACCGGCGACAAGGATTTCATGCAGCTCGTGGGCGAAACGATCACGCTGCTGGACACGATGAAGGAGAAGACGATCGGCGTGGCGGAGGTGAAGGATCGGTTCGGCGTCGGACCGGAGCGGGTCGTCGACATCCTCGCCCTGGCGGGCGACGCGACCGACAACATCCCCGGCGTGACGGGGGTGGGGGAGGTGACGGCCGCCAAGCTCGTGTCGGAGTTCGGGGGGGTCGAGGAGATCCTGTCCGGACTCGACCGGATCCCGCAGCCGAAGCTGCGCGAGCGGCTCGCCCAGGGCGCGGCCTCGGCCCGCCTCTCGCGGCAGCTGGCCTCGATCCGGACGGACGTGCCGCTCGACCGGGGTCCACGGGACCTCCGGCCGGGACCGCCCGACACGGCGCGCCTGCGCGCGCTCTTCGCCGAGCTCGAGTTCGGCAAGCTCCTCAAGGAGCTCGCCCCCGCCAAGACCGTCCCGTACGACGCCTACCGCCTGGTCACGGACCGGGCCGGCCTGGACGCCATGATCCGCCGGCTCCGGGAGGTCCCGGCGTTCGCGATCGACACGGAAACGACGGCAAAGGACCCGATGCGCGCCGCGCTCGTCGGCCTTTCCTTCGCCGTCGCGCCGGGAGAGGCGTGGTACGTGCCCGTGGGGCACACCTCGGGAGGCGCGGCGGCCGACACCGGGACGGCGACCCCGCCGGACGAGGCCCAGGGGGACCTGTTCGCGGCCGCCCCCCCGCCCCCCCGCCCCCCCGCCGCCCCGCCGCCCCGCCAGCTTCCCCGGGAGGCCGTCCTCGAGCGGCTCCGCCCGCTGCTCGAAGCGGAGACCCCGGGAAAGATCGGCCAGAACCTGAAGTACGACTGGATCGTGCTCGAGCGCCACGGCGTCCGGCTGCGGGGGATCGCGGGAGACGCGATGCTGGCCTCCTACGTCCTGAATCCCTCCAGGCCGAGCCACGGCCTGGAGGCGCTGGCCCGCGAGATTCTCGGACACCAGGTCATCACGTACGAGGAGGTGGCCGGCAAGGGGAAGGAGGCGGTGACCTTCGACCGGGTCCCGATCGAGCGGGCGAAGGTCTATTCGTGCGAGGACGCCGACGTCACGCTGCGGGTCCACGAGCGGCTCGCCCCCGAGCTCCGGGCGCAGGGTCTCTGGGATCTCTACGCGGGGGTCGAACGGCCGCTGCTGGAGGTCCTGGCCGTCCTCGAGCAGACCGGAGTGCGGGTGGACCGGGCCGCCCTCGACGCGCTCCGGGAGACGTTCGGGCGGCGGGCGGAGGCCCTCGTCGCGGAGATGCACGCGCTGGCGGGCGAGCCCTTCAACCCGGACTCCCCGAAACAGCTCCAGCACATCCTCTTCGAGACGCTCGGCCTCGAGCGCGGGCGCCGGATCAAGACGGGCTACTCCACGGACGTCGACGTGCTCGCGCGCCTGGCCGCGGCCCACCCCCTCCCGGCCAAGCTGCTGGAATACCGGACCCTGGCCAAGCTGAAGGGCACCTATGCGGAGTCGCTGGCCGGCCTCATCCACCCGGACACCGGGCGGATCCACACCTCCTACAACCAGACGGTGACGGCGACGGGGCGCCTCTCCTCGAGCGAGCCGAATCTCCAGAACATCCCCGTGCGGACGCCGGAAGGGCGCCAGATCCGGAGGGCCTTCGTCCCCGATCCCGGATGGGCGTTCGTGTCGGCCGACTATTCGCAGATCGAGCTCCGCGTCCTCGCCCACCTCTCGGGCGACCCGACGCTCCGCGAGGCCTTCCGACGCGACGAGGACATCCATGCCCGGACGGCGGCGGAGCTCTTCGGGGAAAGCCCGGGCGGGGCCGGGCCGGAGCTTCGCCGCCGCGCCAAGGCCGTGAACTTCGGGATCCTGTACGGAATGAGCGACCACGGCCTGGCCACCCAGCTGGGGATCCCCCACGCCGAGGCCCGCGCGATCATCGACCGCTACTTCGAGCGGTACGGCGCCGTGAAGGGCTACCTCGACGGCATCGTGGCGGAGGCCCGGAAGACCGGCTGGGTCTCGACGCTCCTGAAGCGCCGCCGCTACCTCCCCGACCTCGACAGCCCCCAGCCGAACCTCCGCGGGTTCGCCGAGCGGACGGCGATCAACACGCCCATCCAGGGCTCGGCGGCGGACATCATCAAGCTCGCCATGTTGCGCGTGCCGGGGCGCCTGGCCCGCGAGCGGCTCCGGGCCCGCCTGATCCTCCAGGTCCACGACGAGCTCGTCAAGGCCGCCCCCCAGTACGAGGTCGACAGCGCGAAGGCGGTCCGGCGCGAGGAGCAGAAGCGGCAGAAGCAGCTTGCCGAGGTGGAAGAGCGCATCGCCTTTCTCGAAGGGCAGCTGGCGGAACTGGTCACCGAGATGCAGGATCCCGCCATGGCGATCGATCATGCCCGGCTCGGCAAACTGGTGGATAGGCATGCCGACCTACAGGGTGAGCTGGATGCCAGCATGGAGCGTTGGGAGAGCCTCCAGGAGGCCTTGGCGCAGGGCGGCCCACCGTGAGACGCTCCTTCGTAATCGCCGTCGCCAGTGAAAAGGGCGGGGTCGGCAAGACGACCATCGCCACCAACCTGGCGGTCTACCTCAAAGCCCTGCGTGAAGACCTGCCGGTAACCGTTGCCTCCTTCGACAACCATTTCACTGTTGATCAGATGCTCACCCTCGGCCCGCCTTCGGCACATGATATGCGGACGTTGCTGACGGCGGAGCCGCCGCCGGATCTGGTCCGTCTTGGCCAATACGGCGTGCAGTTCATCGCCTCAGCCCGACGGCTGGTT
>CAYUME010000047.1:0-14149 GCA_964445475.1 uncultured Planctomycetia bacterium | reverse complement strand
GAGATTCGGCCGGGCCTGCTTCCCGTCGTGGCATCCCGCGCAGTACGCGTCCAGCATCGGCTGCACGTCCCGCACGAAGCTGAACCCGCGCTTCGGGCCGTACCAGGGCGTCGGCCGCATCGGCGCACACCGCGACGCCTCCACCGCCTTGATCGGCGCCGACGCGTTCTGCTTCTCGTGGCACCCCACGCAGGAGACCACCTCGCCCGGCATGGCCACGAACCAGCTCCGCATCTGCTGCAGCGCCTTGCCTTCGCCGTCCAGCGGCTGGAGGGCGATCGGCGTGTTGGCCGGGACCACGAACGTCGCCGAGCCGTCGCCCAGTACCGGCACCGTGCCGATCAGCCGGCGCACGTCCCACGGCCCCTCCATGCCGATCACGTAATGTCCGCCCATGTTGCGGTACGCGTACTCGTACTGGAACAGCCGCAGCGCCTTCACCGTCCCGCGCGGCACGCCCTGCAACCCGTCGCCCGCGTAGATGTCCTGCAGCGTCACGGCCGCCGTCTTCATTTCCGGCCGCACCTTGTCCGGGATCGCCGGCGGCTTCGGCGTCTTGCGCAGCGGCAGCGGCTCCAGCAGCGCGTAGCCCGGCTCCTCGCACAGCAGCAGCATGTTGTCGTACGCGTCCACCAAGTACACGCCCCACAGCGACTGCGCGGTCGGCAGGGCCGACACCAGGAAGAACTGGTCGCTCAGCGGGTACGGGTGGAGGAACTTCGGCCACGAGCCCTGCACGAGGCCGTCCTTGATCAACGGCTCCACGGGCTTCCCGCGGCCGGGGATGCGCTGCACCGCGCCCTGGCCCTCCTGGCGCCCCCGGGCCACGTCGAACAGGATCAACTCCCCCATGCGCGCCACGCCGTGATGGCCCGAGACGATCGCGACGAACTGCGACGGCTGCCCCGGCACCGGCCGCGCATAAAACAAGGCGTTCGGCCAGTACGAGTCGCTCCCGTAGTAGGCCACCTGGCCCGTGCCGTCGGGGTTCATCCGCATCAGCACGCGGCTGAAATAGTGCGCCGAGTCCGTGTACTCCCAGCGCGTGTACAGCACGCCGCCGTCGGGCATCAGGGTCGGGCACCAGTCGTTGTCCTGGTCGTACGTCAAGCGGCGGATGTTCCTGCCGTCCGGGTCCATGACGTGCAGGTTGGCGACGTGGTCCTTCCCGCCGACGCACGGCACGCCCTGATACGTGCTGCTGCAGTCGAAGAGGATCCGCCCGTCCGGCAGGTACATCGGGTCGTAGTTGTCCACGTCGGCCGGCTCCGCGGGGCTGACCTGCCGCAGGCCCGTCCCGTCCGTCCGGACCTCGAAGACCTGCCAGCGCTTGTTTGCGCCGATGGACGAGAAGAGCATCCGGTCGGCGTCGAAATGCAGGTCCACGTCGCCGACGAAGACGTCCGACGCCGGCTTGTAGACCGTCTCCCGCTTCGCCGCGCCGCCCTTGAACGTCAGCGCCGCGATCTCGTTGACCATGGCGGGGTTCAGGCTGGAATTGCCCTGCCAGTTCTGCGGCAGCCCCAGCTTCGGCGCGTCGGACCGGCGCCGCACCAGCAGCAGCGTATCGAAGTCCAGCAGCGGGTTGGCCAGGAGCGCCTCACGCCGCAGCGCCACCGCGTCCTTCGCCAGCGCCGCCTGCTCCTCCGCCGGCACGGCGTCGTCCTGGAGCCGTTGCGCCAGCGCCGTCAGGCGCTCGAGATACGCCTCCCCCTTCGGATACCGCGGACCGAAGCGCTCGACGAGGCTCCGCACGGCCGCCAGCGTGCCGTCGAAGTGGACCTCCTTCAGCGCCGCCAGGCCCTCCTCCTGCTCCCGCGCCCGATGGAACAACCCGCGCACCGCCGCCACGTCCGCCGCGCTCTTCGCCTGCCCCGCAAGCTCCTTCGCCCGGCCCACCAACTCCCCCGCCGTCGCCTTGGCATAGCGCTGAGCCAGCGGCCTCAGATCGCCCGCCGTCCAGTCCTGCCGCCAGATTCCCGCGGCGTCCTCGCGATCCATCTCCTTGCGGGCGTCCGGTCCCGCGAATTCCCCCCGGCACCAGTCCCACAGCGCCGCGCGGCGCTGCTCCATCGGCGGCGGGCACTTCCCCGGCTCGCTGCGCGTCGAGAAGTAGAACCCGGCCTTCCTGCTCCGGCAGGGGACCTTCAGCAGGAGCACGTTCCCGCCCTGCTTCAGGTCGAGCGCCACCGTCTCCTCGTTGGGCGCCAGCCGCCCCCCCTTCTCCTTCTTCAGCACCGGCTGGCCGTTCAGCCACACCTGGATGCCGTCGCTGTGGCCGAGGTAGACCGAGACCGGGGTGGCCGCCGTTGTGCGGACATCGCGGCGCAGGTAGTAGACGAAGGAGGCCTCGCCCTTCAACCCGCGCACGACGCCATCGAACCCGCCCTGCCGGCGCCAGCTCAGATTGCCGTAGCTCTTCTTCAGATCGAACTCGGTTTCCGGCGGGAACGCCTGCGCCCACGCGGACCCCTTCTTGCCGCCCTCGCACTCAAACGGCCCGATCTGATACCAGTCGCCCCACTGCACCGCATCGGGAACCTTCGACTCATGCGCGATCAACGCCTCGCGCGACGCGATCAGCGTCTCCGGCCACGTGTCCTTCCTCAGGAAGTACTCGGGCCTCGGCTCGTCCGCCCAGCCGGCGCCCATCACGCCCAGAAGCAGACCGCCCCAGAGGCTGCGCATCTCCGTCCTCCTGCCTGTTCCGTCCTGCCGCGGCGACAGTCACGTGGCCCGCAGCAGCTCCGACCTTTTGCGTGAAGTCAATCGTACGTGCGGCCGAGCAGTTGCCGGTAAACCGGCGAAATGGCCTGCATCACTCCACCTTGTGCGGAGCGGACAGGAACAGCAAACATCCATTCCCGAACCCGGAAAGACGCGCTCGTATATATTATGGGCATGCTGGCCGTGGACGACAAGAGAAAAGGGACCGGAGGACGGGACATCGCGCGCGGGACCGGGGGCCAGGAAAGGAGCCCCCACCCCGTCATCGAACGTGGGGACCAGAAGTAAAGCGCGCCGGAACCGGGCAGTCTTGCGGAATCATGGCACTCCGGACATGAACAGGTGCGTCTTCCACTACAAACGGAACTGCGAGACCAGACCCCCGCCGCCCCCGGGGGATCGGGGTCGGCGGGATTCGCCAGGATAAGCCCCGCCGAAGCCCGCCCCCCCCGCGGCCCAGGCGTCACTCGATGAGGTAGAGCGCCACCGACTCCTGGTCCTTCACGAAGATCCGTTTCCCGGCCACCACCGGGGTCGCGTAGGTCGGCGTGTCGGCGACCTTGATCTTGGCCACCTCGGCATACGCCGCACCGTCGGGCTTGAAGACGACCACGCTGCCGTCGCTGGGGAGGGCCAGGAGGACGGGTCCTGCATCCACGAGGGCCGTGAACCCGCTGCGGTCGCGCTGGGCCCCGTCGACCCAGGCCGTCTTGCCCGTCTTCGCGTCGAGACAGAACAGGGAACCGCCGTCGGAGAGGCCGAAGAGCAGGCCGTCCTTGAGGACCGGCGAGTTGAACTGCGTGGCCACGTCCGCGTTGTCCCAGAGCGACGTGGCGGAGAAGGCGTCCCCCGCCTTCTCGATCTTCACGGCATGGGTGCCGCGCTTCGCCCCCGTATAAACGACCGTCTGGCCATCGACGATCGGGGTGGCGGCGTTATAGGCCCTCCGCGCAACTTCGAACGGCCGCCGCCACAGGAGCTTGCCGTCGGCCGTGCCGATCCCCGCGATGCTCTTCTCCGTCATCAGCACGAGCTGCGTCAGAAGGACGGGCGAGCCGTAGTCCGGCCCCTCGCCGGCCCATCTCCACTTCTCGTCGCCGGATGCCAGATCGAACGCGATCAGGGCCCCCTGGTCGCCCTTGCCCAGGTGGGCGATGGCCATCCCGTCGACCACGATCGGGGACATGCCCGTGAAGAACGTGGGCACGACCTTCGGAAACGGGTCCTTCCGCCACACGACTTTGCCGGTGCCGGCCTCCAGGCAGGAGAGGACGCCGCCGACGCCGAGCGTGACGACCTTGCCGTCCAACACGACGGGCGAGCTCCGGGGACCGGGGTGACGGCCAGCCGGGCCGCTCACGGCCATGGCGGCGCAGGCGTCCTTCCAGACCTCCTTGCCGTCCGCCGCGCCCAGGCAGAGGGTCACCTCGTCCCCGCCCTGCCGCGCGAAGACATAGAGCGCGTCCCCCACCAGCGCGGGCGTCGCGCACCCCTCGCCGACCTTCGCCTTCCACGTCGGCGCCAGCTCCTTCGGCCACGTCGCGGGCGCCGAGAAGCCTGTCGCCTTCCCGTCCCGGTTGGGCCCCCGCCACTGGGGCCAGTCCTGGGCGAAGGCGGCGGCGCCGAGCAGGAGCATCCCGCAGGCCGCGGCCACGGACGGTCGCCTGAAGCCGATCATGCCCCCCTCCTCCTGAATGCGGGCACGGAACACCCCCGGATAATACGCCTGACGAGGCGAGCCGTCCCGAAACTCCACGTCACGGACACCGCTCCCCCTTCTCCGGCAGATCGATCGGCGGATTCCGCTCCCAGGGCTGATCCGGCGGCGTGAACAGGACGACATCCACCAATCCTTTCAACAACAGGAAAGAGGCCAAGGTCGCCCGCGGGGCCCCGAGGAACCCCGTGAAGAATCCCGCCAGCGGCAGGATCAGGATCGCATACAGCAACGTTTTCAAGGGAGGCAAGACGTGCATCGAGATGTCGCGACGCACCCAGTTTGGCCCCCGGAGGAAGTTTCGGAAAAAGGACCGGGCATGAACAAGCAGCAGCATCGCCGACATCGTCACCACCTCGGGGGGAAACGTGCGAACGTGGTCCAGGTGCTCCCGGGTCACCAGACCGCGAAACGCCAGACCGTACAGGAGGCCCAGGAGAGCCAGCACGCCCAGGCGCAGCGCCAGAAAGACCAGCAGGGATACCGCCCTGTTCGACTCCACCACCACCGCCGTTTCGCCTCCGCGCCGGTAGATCACCCGCCTCCCGCTCACCGGGCGGGAGCGCGGGAGCGCAACGAGGACCTTGATCAGATCGACGAGGAAGACGATCGCCGGCTCGACCGAAAAGGCCAGTAGCACCGGGACCGGATCCCAGTCCAGGAACAGGAATCCCACCACCGGCGCCCCGCATACAAAGAGCGTCAGCGCAAGGGACACGGCACGGCTCATGCAGGGACATCCTCCATCGGGCATCCTATCCGGGCCCCGCTCAGGGCCCGTTCGTGACTCCGATCGCCCCGCCGAGGGTGCAGCCGTTGAAGTCGATCTCGATCGCCCAGGTCCCGCGCGGCGTCGCCGTGACGATGTCGTCCGAGATCGCCCCGGTCCCGAACGGGATGGCGTAGGTCCGGGTCGGCGTCCCCGGCGGCGCGGCCGGGTCCCAGATCCGGATCTCGATCGAGCCGGTCGCGAGTCCCGAGGCGACGCTGACGTGGACCGGCGTCCCCGACGACGCGTCCCAGTCCGCATAGAACAGGCAGGAGTCGCTCCCGCCGATGCCGCTGCCGATCGCGATCGCGTCGTTTGTCTGCGGGTTGTCGGCGTCGAAGGCGATGGCGCCCGTCCACGTGGCGCCCGTGAAGTCGAGGATCACGCGCCAGGTCCCGGCACCGCCGCCGGGCCTCGTCTGGACGGTCAGGCCGCCCATCGTCGCGCCGTGCAGGTTGTCGTAGACGGCCGTCCCCGCGTGGTCGTAGACGCGGATGCGCACCGATCCCCCGATCATGGACGTCCCCAGCGAGAGCTGCGCCTGGGTCCCGCTGCAGGACCACATCCGGTCGACGGTGCCGGTGTACCCGACCCCCAGCAAAGCCACCGTGAACGAATCCGCCGTGTTGACAACGACGACTTCCGCGATTTCCACCGGGAGGGGAAGATCGGCATGGGACGAATCGCACCCTCCCATCGGGAGGCCGCCAAAGGCGACGACGCCCAGGCCTGCCAGGAACCGAGAGGCCGACCGGTTCATATCCGCAACTCCCCGCAGGGGCCGCGATCTGGCGGACTCGGTCCGACGGCAGGCCAACCCCCGATTCGACCTGTCATATTACTCCGGTCGAAGGATATCAACAAGAGCCGCCGGGTCCTTCGCTCCCTGCGCATCGGGGGACAAACTCCATCCCACACCGGAGGGGGGAGGGGGGGCCGCACACGCCCCCGCGCACGCTCCACGCCCAACGCCCGACTCACCGTTTCATGTATGCCCGGGACGTCATGCCCCACATAGTATGCAGATCCGACATTCGCCGGGCCCACCCACTCCGCCGTTGACGGATCACCCCGGTCTCGTATATGTTGGTCGATCGCCTTCGTGCGCCTCGTTGGAATCGGGTCGTACCGGCCACCCAAGGGGAGGATCGAGCCATGACGCACACCCGACGCGATTTCCTGGGCTCCGCCGCGGGGGCCGGACTCGGCGTGCTCGTGATGCCGAACGGGCTGAAGGCCGGGCCGATGGACAAGCTCAACTTGGCCTTCATCGGCGCCATGGGCCGCGCCGGCGCCCACCACGGCGTGGCCGCCAACGAAAACGTCGTGGCCCTGTGCGACGTGGACGAGAACCACCTGACCCTCGCCGCCAAGAAATTTCCGGACGCCAAGCACTACACCGACTGGCGCAAATGCCTCGACGAGGAGAAGAAGCTGGACGGCATCTTCTGCTGCACCACGGACTTCACCCACGCCTTCGTCACCAACTGGGCCCTGAACCGGAACCTGCACGTCTACTGCGAGAAGCCGCTGGCCAACTCCGTCGAGGAGGCGCGCACGGTACGCGCCAACTACCTCAAGCGGAAGGAGAAGGTCGCCACGCAGGTCGGCACCCAGCGGCACGCGATCGAGAACTTCAACCGCGTCGCCGAGAAGATCTGGGACGGCGCGGTCGGCGAACTGAAGGAGGCCTTCGCCTGGGGCAACCGGCAGATCCGCGGGACGGACTACCTGCCCGCCGAAGGCTCGCCGCCGGCGACCCTCCACTACGACCTCTGGCTCGGCCCGACGCCCTACCACCCCTACAATCCCGGCTACTTCGGCGGGTGCCTGAAGTGGAACAAGTACTGGGACTTCGGGAGCGGCCAGGTCGGGGACATGGGCAGCCACACGATGGACCTGGCGTGGAAGGTCCTGGATCCCGACCTGCCCACCACGGCGGAGGGCGAGGGGGGGAAGTTCAACCCGGCCATCGCCCCCGTCGAACTCCACACCTCCTGGACCATCCCGGCCAGAGAGAAGCGCCCCGCCGTCCGCCTCCACTGGTACCAGGGCGGCATGATGCCGACTCCCCCGGATCCGAAGGTCGACCTGAAGAAGGTCGATCACGGGGCCATGTTCATCGGGACCAAGGGCTTCCTCGTGACGGGCTTCGGCAAGCACGATCTCTACCCCCTGCCCGGCGGAGACCTCTCCCACTACACCCCCCGCCCCAAGGAGAAACAGCTCCCGGCGATGGGCAGCTTCCAGGGCGAGTGGATCAAGGCCTGCAAGGGAGACCGGAAGACGACCTGCAACTTCGACTATGCCGGGAAGCTCATCGAGACGATGCTGCTCGGGCTCGTGGCCTATCGCGTCGGCAAGAAGCTCACGTACGACGGCAAGACCGGCACGACCAACGACCCCGAGGCCAACAAGCTGATGAAGCGCGACTACCGCCCCGGGTGGAAGCTCGACGGATAAATCGGCGGGACGGGATGTAAGCCGCGAAGCGGGCCGGTTCGAACAACCCGGGTGGCCGTCATATCGGATGGCCGCCCGGGTTTTCTAGTTTTGATACTAGAGCAAGCGGCCCTCTCCGCCTCGTCGCTCGCTTCAATCCACCACGACACGGACTCAAAGTTGCCCCCCCCTGAGGCTATCCCTAGGCAGTGTTACTTTTCGTAACATGTCCCGGCCTCCCTGCGGAGCCACAGAATGGGCACATCCATATACCCGACAACAACTTGCGTACATATCGTAATTGTGGCACGGAATTTGCTTATACGCCCCCAGCGGCCGGCTCACCACCCCCCCGGCCGATGGGAGGTGAACCGTGGACTTCGCCAACGCATACGAGCAGACCGAGTTCGAGAGCGCCTGTGCGGCCGTCGAGGTGCATGACACCGCCGGCAGCCGGCTCCGCATCCCCGAACGTCTCATCCAGTCCCTGTGGTACGACCAGTACGTCCGGCGCGATCTCCTCTCGACCGAGGACGGGCGGCGCGTCACCGTCCTCTCCCCCGGCGCCTGGAGCCTCACCGGAGGTCCAGACTTCCGGCATGCGCGCATCCGCATCGGGAACGAATTGCTCACCGGCGATGTCGAGGTCCACCTTCACAGCGCCGACTGGCATCGGCACGGCCACACGGCCGAGCCCGCCTTCGCCGGGGTGATCCTCCATGTCGTCTACGAGCACGACGCCGCCCGCCCCTGTCTCTCCGCCTTCCGGCATGAAGAGATCCCGACACTCGTGATGGCCAAGTTCCTGCCCGCCGACATCGCGCATCTGGCGCGCATCGTCGACGTGAAGGGCTACCCCGGCGAAGGGATCGGGGGGCTCGGGGCGTGCTGCCGGCACCTCCACGAGGAGCCGGGGGCCTTCGCGGAAGCAGTGCGCGTCGTCGAGGAGGCGGGCGACGCGCGGTTCTCGCGGCTCACGAGACGCTTCGCCCGGCTCCTGGAATCGTGCGGGCCGGAGGAGCTGCTGTACCGCGGCCTGATGGAGGGGCTCGGCTTCCGGCGCAACCGGGTGGCCTTCGCGGAACTGGCGCGCCGGCTTCCCTGGGAACAGCTCCGCGCCCCCCTTCTCGACGCCCCTTATCCGCAACAGGTCCTCTCCCTTCAGGCCGCAATGACGGGGACGGCCGGGTTCCTCGGTCGCACGGCAGAGGGAGACGCGGATCCCGACACGCGGGCCTACCGACAGGCACTGGCCGCCACCCTCACGCGGCTCGACGTCGAGCCGTCCGACGGGCCGATGCCGGTCTCGCTCTGGCGCCTGCGACTCGTCCGCCCGTACCACCATCCGCTCCGCCGGATGGGCGGCGTCGCCCACCTCCTGGCGGCCCGCGCTCGGGGCGGCCTGGTCCCCGACCTGATGGACCGGCTCCAGGCGGGGGGCGACCGGACGGCCGCGCTGGACGGATTCTTCGACGCGCAACCGTCTGTCTACTGGTCGCGACGCGCGGGATTCGGCCCGCCGGCTTTCTCCGAGCCCGTCCGCCCGATCGGCGTGGGATTGGGCCGGACGATCGCGCTGAACGTCTTCCTCCCCTTCGCCGCGGCGCTGGGACACCTCCGGCGCGACGCGACACTCTCCCGCGCGGCCCGGGAAGCCTTCCGAGCCTTCCCGCCTCCCGAGGAAAACGCGGTCTCCGCATTCGTCCTGCACCGGATGCTCGGCTCACGGCAGGGCCGCCAGCGGCGCGTCTGGCGCCGATCCCTCACCGCCGACGCCCGCCGCCTGCAGGGCCTCCACCAACTCTACCGCGACCGCTGCGCAAAGGGACCGGAGGGATGCGAGGGGTGTCCGGTGGTGGGTGGGATGCGAAGCCCGCAGGACTCCGCGTAAAATCATCGTCGACCGCCGGCCGACAACGCGGAAGTCCCCGGGCGTTTCAGGCAAGACAACGGGTGGATGACAAGGAGGGCGGGGCGACGGCCAAAGCGATCCGGACGGCGAGCAGGAGGACAAACCGGGCCGCTAGGACTCCATCCCGCCATCCTCCGCGTCTCCCTTCTTCTCCGACGCGTTCCCAGCCCCCTCGTGCTCCTCCGCCTCCGGGTCCTCCCCGCTCTCCGCCGTTCCATCTTCCGCCACCCCGTTCGGCTCCCCCTCCGCCGTCGGCGGGGCGACGCGCGGAACGGGAGGCTCCTCCTCGTTGGAGACGCTGGCCACCGAGACAAGGGAGTCGCCCTCATCGAGCGTGATGAGCCGAACGCCCTGCGCGGCGCGGCCCATGGTGCGGATGCCGGAGACGGACATGCGGATCACGATGCCCTTCGCGGTGATGAGGATGAGGTCGTCGGTCTCGTGGACGGATTTCAGGGCGATCACGCCGCCATTCCGGTCTCCGGCCTTGATGTTGATGATCCCCTTGCCGCCGCGGGACTGGCGGCGGTAGGCGTCAAAGGACGTCTGCTTGCCGTAGCCCTTCTCGCAGACGGAGAGGATGGTCGCCCCGGGGTCGACAAGAACCATGTCGCGGACATGGTCCCCCTCGGCGAGGCGGATGCCGGTGACGCCGTACGCGGGGCGCCCCATCGGGCGGAGCTGCTTCTCGGAGAAGCGGATGGCGAGCCCCTTCTCCGTGCCAAGGACGATCTCGTTCTGTCCGCTGGTGACCTGGACGCCGATCAGGGTGTCTCCCTCCTCGAGAGAGAGGGCGATGATGCCGCCCCGCTTGGGATTGCCGTAGGCGGAAAGCTCCGTCTTCTTGACCAGCCCCCGCTCCGTCGCCATGACGAGATACCCCGTGTCGAAGGTGCGGACGGGGAAGACGGAGGTGATGCGCTCGTCGGCCGGGAGGCCGATGAGGCTGGCCAGGGGCTTGCCGCGCGCGGTGCGGGGCAGCTCGGGCAGGTCGTAGACCTTCAGCCAGTGGACCTTCCCCTTGCGGGTGAAGAACAGGAGGGTGTCGTGGGTGGAGGCGATGAAGAGGTGCTCGATGAAGTCCCCCTCCTTCGTGTCCGCCCCGATGACGCCCTTCCCGCCGCGCTTCTGCTTCCGATAGCTCGTCAACGAGACCCGCTTGATGTGGCCGCCATGCGAAAGGACGATGACCTGCTCCTCTTCGGGGATGAGGTCCTCGAAGTCGAATTTCTCGGCCTCCGTGGCGACAATCTCGGTCCGGCGCGGCTCGGCGTACTTCTCCTTCATCTCGAAGCAGTCCTCCCGGATGATGTCGAGGAGGACGGCGTCGTCAGCGAGAATGGCCTTGAATCCGGCGATCTGCTCGCGGAGGGCCTGGAGATCCTTGCGGACCTTCTCCTGCTCGAGTCCCGTGAGGCGCTGGAGGCGCATCTCGAGGATGGCGCCCGCCTGGATGGGGGTCAGGGCGAACCGCTCGACGAGGGCGTCCCGGGCAGCCGGGACGCTCGGCGACGCCTTGATGACCCGGATCACCTCGTCGATGTGGCCCAGCGCGATCAGGAGCCCCTCGAGGATGTGCGCCTCGGCCTCCGCCTTCTCGAGCAGGAACCGCGTCCGACGGGTGATGACGACTTTCCGGTGGTCCCGATAGGCGACCAGGAGGTCCTTCAGGTTGAGCGTCTGCGGCCGGTTCTTGACCAGCGCGATCATGATGATGCTGAAGGTGTCCTGCAGGGAGGTCATGCTGTAGAGCTGGTTGAGGACGAACTGGGGGTCCTCGCCGCGCTTCAGCTCCACCACGATCCGCATGCCGTCCTTGTCGCTCTCGTCCCGGATGTCGGCAATGCCGGGGATCGCGTCCTCCTTGACCAGGTCGGCGATCTTCTCGATGAGGGAGGCCTTGATGATGTTGAAGGGGATCTCCGTGATGACGATGTCGACCCGGTCGCCCTTCCGCTCCTCGAACTCGACGCGGCCGCGGACGGTGACTAGGCCCTTTCCCGTCTCGTAGGCCTCGCGGATGCCGCGATGACCGCAGAGGATGCCGCCCGTCGGGAAATCCGGGCCCTTCACGTGCTTCATCAGCTCGGCGACCGAGATGTCGGGGGCGTCGAGCAGCGCGACCACCGCGTCGCAGATCTCGCCCAGGTTCTGCGGCGGAATGCTCGTCGCCATCCCGACGGCGATGCCGGAGGAGCCGTTGACGAGGAGATTCGGGAACTTGGCCGGCAGGACCGAGGGCTCCTCCCTCGACTCGTCATAGTTCGGACGGAGATCGACGGTGTTCTTCTCGAGATCCTCCATCAACAGCATCGAGGCCTCGGTCATGCGCGCCTCGGTGTAGCGCATGGCCGCCGGAGGGTCGCCGTCGATGCTCCCGAAGTTCCCCTGCCCGTCGACCAGGGGGTGGCGCATCACCCACTCCTGGGCAAGGCGCACGAGGGTGGGGTAGACGACCTGCTCGCCGTGGGGATGGTAGTTGCCGGTGGTGTCGCCGCAGATCTTGGCCGACTTCCGGAACTTGCCGTTCGGCCCCAGGTTGAGGTCGTTCATCGCCACGAGGACGCGGCGCTGGGAGGGCTTGAGGCCGTCGCGGACATCGGGGAGGGCGCGGGAGACAATGACGCTCATGGCATAATTGAGGTACGAGTCCTTCATCTCGTCCTCAATCGCGTGCGCCAGGATGCCGGTCGGTTCGGTGGCCATGGAGTCGTACTCGGAATCCCGCACCGGGGGAATCGCCCCCGCTTCGAAAACGAGCTATTTTACCTGTTTCCCTTTCTCCTCTCAAGGGCCTTGAGAGACGGCTGCGCGATTCGACTGGCGCGAAGACGCGCCAGTCGCCATTCCGGATCCCACCAGTCGCATATAAGCCCGGTGGAATACGGTCTCGGCTACGGGGACCCGCCCGCCGAGATGGCCCGGCCCGTCACGGAGGCCTCGACCTGCTCATCACGGGAAGCCACGGGCCGCAGCGGCCCGCCGACCTCGCGCGCGGCCCCCTCGTGGACGACCTCCGGCACCGGATCGAGATCCCCGTCCCCGTGGTGCAGGGCGTCCGCACGTGAGTCCCGGCGCCGGGCAAAAAAAATCCCGGGGCGGAAGCCCCGGGTTCGCGCGCACGATCCGGACGGTCGCCGGCCTACTTGTCCTCCGCCCACATCTCCTTGAAGGAGACGGCCAATTCGAAATCCTTGCCGGTACCGAAGCGGACGGGGACGCAGATCGCGCCGATCCCCTTGTACCGGTTGCCCGCCATCCGGAGATGGAGGGTGAACTGCTCGGCGGGGAGCGCCTTCTTCTTCAGCATGAACTTGGCCAGCAGGGCGCCCTTCAGGCTGATGTCGCGCACCAGGACCATCCCGGTGTCGAACGTCTTCCCGGTCCTCAGCTTGATGGTGATCTTGGCCAGCAGATTCACCTCGCGGCGCGGGACGAGCCGGGAGTGCTCCCGGACGGCGTCCAGGATCAGGTTGGAACGGGACGGCGCGGTGTGGCTGGTCATGATCGACCTCCCCCTGAGAAAAAAAACCGGAGCCGGCGCCGCCCGGGGGCGCGAGGCCTCCGGGCGGTCCGCCGGGGAACCGGTTCTGGTCGCCTACTTCTTCCCGCCCTTCCGGGCCTTGCCAACCGCCGCCTTTTCCTCGATCACGGCCTGGGCCGCGGCAAGGCGGGCGATGGGCACGCGGTAGGGGCTGCACGAGACGTAGTTCATGCCGACCCGGTGGCAGAACTTGACCGACTTCGCCTCGCCGCCGTGCTCGCCGCAGATGCCGACCTTGAGGTCCTTGCGGGTGGCGCGGCCCTTCTCGATGGCCATCTTCACCAGCATCCCGACCCCGCTCTGGTCGAGGGACTGGAACGGGTCGTCGGCGAAGATCGCCCGGCCGCCGTCCTTCTCGGACCTGACGTAGTCGGGCAGGAAGCGCCCGGCGTCGTCACGGCTGAGCCCCATGGTCATCTGGGTCAGGTCGTTCGTGCCGCACGAGAAGAAGTCGGCGACCTCGGCCAGCTGGTCGGCCAGGAGCGCCGCGCGCGGGATCTCGATCATCGTGCCGACGAGGTAGGGGATCTTCCCTTTCATGCCGGCCTTCGCGAGCAGCGCGTCGGCGACCTTCCGCGTCTGCTGCTCGAGGATCCGCAGCTCCTTCCGGTCGATCGTGAGCGGGTGCATGATCTCGGGCTGGACCTTGATCCCCTGCTTCATGCAGGCGATGGCGGCCTCGATGATGGCCGTCACCTGCATGTCGAGGATCTCGGGGTAGGTGATGCAGAGACGGCAGCCGCGGTGGCCGAGCATCGGGTTGGCTTCGTGGAGCTGCTCGCAGCGGTGCCGGATCTTGTCGGGGCTGAGGCCGGTCACCTCGCTCAGCTTGTTCACGCCCGCGTCGTCCTTGGGGGTGAACTCGTGGAGCGGCGGGTCGATCAGCCGGATCGTGACGGGCTTCCCGTCCATCGCCTTGAAGATGCCGGCGAAGTCGTCCCGCTGGAACGGGAGCAGCTTGGCCAGCGCCCGCTTGCGCGCGTCGAGGGTGTCGGCGACGATCATCTCCTGGATGGCCAGCCGTCGCGCCTCGGTGTC
>CAYUME010000046.1:0-14191 GCA_964445475.1 uncultured Planctomycetia bacterium | reverse complement strand
TCGCCGTAGACCTCGGAGGTCGAGGCCAGCAGGAACCGGGCGCGCGTCGCCTTGGCCAGGCCGAGCGCCTTGTGGGTTCCCAGCGCCCCCACCTTCAGCGTCTGGATCGGGAGGGAAAGGTAGTCCCGCGGGCTGGCCGGTGAGGCGAGGTGGCAGACGACGTCCACGGGACCGTCGACCGAGAGGAACTCGGTGACGTCCTGCCGGACGAAGCGGAATCCGGGCGCGTCCATCACGTGCGCCAGGTTCCGCTCGCTCCCCGTGGCCAGGTTGTCGATGCAGAGGACGTCGTGCCCCTGCCGCAGGAAGGCGTCCACGAGATGGGAGCCGATGAAGCCGGCCCCGCCGGTGATGACCGTTCGCGGCATGGGCCGCATTCTAGGCCCCCCCCCGGGACGAGTCAACTCCGCGATTTTCACATATCCCTCTTGACCGCGCGGGACGCGTTTGCCACAAATAGACATGTCGCCGGGAGGGTCGTCCGTCCTGAGGGTGGGGCACCCATGACCAGCAAGGCCCTTGTCGCAACGGCGCTCGCCCTCCTCGTCGGCTCGGCGATCACGCTGGCGGTTTATCTGAACCAGGGCGAGGACCCGTCCCCCGCCGGCATGCGATCGCCTCCGGAGGCCTTTTCGGATCCGTTCGCGTCGCTGGAGCGCCAAGCCGCTCTGACCGCGGAGACGCCCAACGTCATCCGGCGACCCGACGTGCCGACCGACGGGGCGGATCCCCTGCCCGATCCCGATATCCCGGCGGCGCCGCCCGCCGGCCCGGACTTGCCGGAGAAACGCCCCGCACCGGAGACCGACAAGGACGCGAAAGACCCGGTCCCGCCGCGAGGGCTGGCCGTCGTCGAGGCGACGCTCTGCAGGACGGTGGACCGCGGAAACCGGAAGCCGGTCGGAGCCTCCGAGACGTTCCAGGTCCGCGACGGCCGTATCTGGTGCTTCATGAAGCTGACCGGCGGCGCCAACCGGAAAGTCCGCGCGGTCTGGTTTCTGGGGGGCCGCAGCCACCCCGGGATCTGGCTGAAGGCGGGCGCGCCCGGGATCGCCGCATGGAGGACATGGGCGTACAAGAACATCGACGCGACCCTGGCCGGACCGGGGCGCGTCGAGATCGTGGACGAGAACAGCACGGTGCTCCTGACCCTGCCCGTTCGAATCACCCCATGAATGGATGCCCCATGAAGAAAACCGGAAAGAGCAGGGCGGCCCCTCCGAGCCACCGGTCGCCCGTCCCTCCGACAGGCGGCCCGATGGGCAAGAAGGGCTACGACCGACCGGCCGCGCGAAAGGACGCACGCCGCGCCGCCGAGGACGCGGCGGCCTCGAAGCGGCCGAGTCCCCACCTCCCCCTCAAGCCGATCGAGTTGGAGGAGCAGAGCCGCGACGAGTCGCCGGGCGGGGAAGAAGAGTAGCGCGCGCGGATCGCGTCCGCCCCGGCGACCCCTCCACCCCGGACCGCGTGTCACACGGGTGACGTCGAAGGCCCCTCGGGAACTCCCTTTCAATCATGGACTTCGACCGCCCCGCGGCGCTCGTCCTCCTGCTCCCGCTCGCGCTGCTGGTCCTGGCCGGAGCCTGGCGCAGCCGGGCGGCCCTGCCGCGGGGTCGCCTCCGCTGGGCCACGGGCGCCCGCCTGGCCACGGGCCTTCTCGCGGTCGCGGCCCTCGCCGGCCCGCGTCTCCCTCTCGGCCCCGTCCCTCACCGTCCCGCCGTCTTCGCCGTGGACGTCTCGGACAGCGTCCCCCTCCCCGCCCGCGAATCCGCGCTCCGTCAGATCGCCCGTCTCGCGCGCGAGGCGCCTCCGGACACGGAGCAGTGGGTGGTCGCGTTCGCCGGCAGGGCCGTGGCCCGCCGCATCGCGGATCCCGCCCGGGTGGAGGAAGACCCGTCGATCCGGGAGCTGCTCCTCTTCCCCTCCGCGGAAGCAGCCGCTCGGCGCGACATGGAACGCGGGACCGTCTCCCCCTCCCCGCCCGGCTCCGCGGAGAGGGCCCCGGAGACGGAAGCGTCGCTCCGACGGATCGCGGAGCTCCGCCAGTCGCTGGAGCCGGGCGAGACCGACCTCCAGTCCGCCGTCCGCGCCCTGGGCGGTCTCCCCGCCTCCGGACACGGTCCCGCGCTGGTCCTCTTCACCGATGGACGACTGACGCGCCCGTTCGGGCCCGAGGGATGGGCTGCGCTCCGTGCGTCCGCGGGATCCATCCTGCTCGCCGACACCGGGGGAGTCGACCCGGGGATCGTCGTCGAGGCCGTTTCCGCCCCGCCGTTCGTGGACGCCGGCCAGCCCTTCGACGCCGTCGTCCGATTCCGCGCCCGCGGCGGGGAATCCGCCCGGATCCGCCTGCTGATCGACGACCGGCCGGAGGGGGACACGCCTCACGCCTGCGTCCCCGGCACGAACGTCGCCACCCTCACGCGACGGGCCTCGGAGGACCCGGGTTTGCATCGGCTGAAGGTGATCGTGGAGGCTGAGGGCGACCCGGAACCGCGCAACAACGTGGGAATCGCCCTGGTGCACGTCGGGACGCCGCCGGAGATCCTCCTCGTCGAGGGACGGCGCGGCCTGGCCGCCCACCTCGAAGGCGCCCTGCAGGTCCAGGGGATCCGCACGGAGCGGGTCGAGGCGGCGCGCCTCCCCGACCAAAGAGAAGCCCTCGCCCGATTCAGCGCCGTCGGCCTGATCGGCGTCGCCGCGGACCAGGTCTCCGACGCCGCGACGGCCGCCCTCCGGGACGCCGCGGAGAACGGCGGGATCGGGATCCTCTTCGCGGCAGGACCTCACTTGGCGGGGACAAAGAGCTGGCGCGGCCACCCGGCCGAGCGCCTCCTTCCCGTCGCATTCGACGCCTACGACCCTCCGCCCCCGACCGGCTCGGGACCGCCCGCCGCCCCCCCGGACACGACACCTCCCGCCCCGACCCCGGCCGCAACACCGAAGCCCGCCACGGTGGAGGCCTCCGCCATCACGCTCTGCCTCCTCATCGACAAGTCCGGCAGCATGGCCGGCGACAACATCCGCCTGGCCCGGGAGGCCGCCATCGCCGCCGCCGACACGCTCGAGAACGGGGATCTCGTCGTCGTCATCGCCTTCGACGTCGAGCCGCGGCTCGTGCTCGAACCGACCCCGGCGGGCAAAAAGGACTTCATCCGCGACCGGATCGCCCGCATCCAGGCGGACGGAGGGACCCATGTCTATCCCGCCCTGTCGGCGGCCTATCGCCTCCTCCGGAACGAGGCCTCGCAGGCGCGCCACGTCATCGTCATGAGCGACGGGATCACCCAGGTCGCCGACTACCGGGGCCTCCTCAACCAGATGCGCGCGGACCGGATCACCGTTTCTTCCGTCTGCGTCGCCTCCGACCTGACGTTCGACTGGACCCTGATGCACAACCTGGCGGTCTGGGGAGGCGGTCGCTTCTACCCGGCTCTCTCCTTCAAGGAAGTGCCCCAGATCTTCACGAAAGAGACACGGGTGCTGGTCGACGTGCGGGCGAAGGAGCGGACGGCACGCGAGCAGCGGGAAAAGGCGCAGGCGGACGCCAGGCGCCCCCGGACACCGCCACCGGTTGAACCACCGAAGCCCGCCCCATCCTCCCCCGCCACCCCCCCGGAGATCCCCCTGAGCGTCCTCTCCGAGGAAGAGCCCGTCAAGGGCCTCGCCAAGGTCCCCCTGCCGCCGGTCGGCGGACTCCTCCCGGCCACGGCGCGACAGGCCACCGTCACCTGCGTGGCCTGCACGAACGACCAACGCCCGGCCCTGGTCATCGGCCGTGCCGGGCTCGGTCACACGGCCGTGTGGCTCGCCGAGTGGGCGGACGACTGGGGACGTCGTTGGCTTTCCTGGGACCGGTTCCCCGCCTTTGCCGCCCAGCTCGTCCGATCCCTCTTCCGCCGCGGCCAGGCAGACCCCTTCCCCGGCACCGTTTCGGCGGAAATTCGGGGTGGCGAGGCACACGTCCGCATCGACTTCAGCGAAGCCGCCGCGAAGCGCGACGGCCGGTATACCACTCAGGCCACCTGGCGGCGCGAGGGGGGGCCGGAACACCCCATCCCGCTGCGCCAGGTCTCGCCGTTCGTTGTCGAAGGGTCTTTCCCAGCAACGACTTCCGGCGAGCCCCTGATCGTTCTCGCCCGTCTGGCGGATGGGGCCAGATCCTGGATCGCCCCACCCGTCGGTCTCTCGCGCGCCTACCCGGAGGAATTGGCGAGCGGAATGTTCCCCTCCTTTTTCGGTGCCGGCGAAGCCGGCCTGCCCCCGCCCATCCCCCTGGAAGCGGTGGAGCTCCCCCCCGCCCCCTCCTCATCCCGAGGGAGAAGGTCGGTCCCGGTCTCCGCCCCCCTCCTCGCCGCCGCCCTCCTCCTCCTCCCGGTCGACATCGCCTTGAGGCGGCTCCGGCTTTGACGTATAGTATCGCCATGAACGACCGCCACGTCGTGTTCGTCGACTGTGGGCGGGGCTTTGCGGGCGAAAACGGGCGAGAGACCCTCCGAGCCCCCTCTGGAAGGGCATGACATGCTCCGCGTTTCCTTCGCCAACGTGATGGCCGAGCGGGTGGGCGAGGAAAACGGGATCACGGGACGGGAATGGCGCGACTGCATCGCGACGCGGGGCGTCCTGTGCAAGACGCTTCGCCAGCAGCGCCAGGCCGGGAAACTGGCCTTCATGGACCTGCCGAACGACCAGGCCACGCCCGCGCGGATCCAGGCCTATGCGAAGCGGATGCAGGGGGGATACCGCCACGTCGTCCAGATCGGAATCGGGGGGTCCGCCCTCGGCGCCGCCGCCCTCCACGCGGCGCTCGGCTGCCCCATGAGCTGCCGGGCTCCCAGGCCGCCCGCCCGGGGCTCCCGCCCCCGACCGGCCGCCTCCCCCCCGCCCTGCTTCCACGTCCTCGACAACGTCGACCCGGAAGAGACCCGATCCCTCCTGGCGTCGATCGACCCCCGCGAGACCCTCTTCCACGTCGTCACCAAGTCCGGCGAGACGGCGGAGACGATCGCCTCCTTCCTGATCTTCCTGGAGCAGCTGCGGCGATGCGCGGGGAGGGACTGGAAATCGCGCCTGGTCTTCTCGACCGACCCCGAGAAGGGGTTCCTGCGCCGGCTGGCCCGGAAGGAGAAGATCGAAACCTTCGAGATCCCGCCCGGCGTGGGGGGACGGTTCTCGGTCCTGAGCCCCGTCGGTCTCGTCCCCGCCGCGCTCACCGGGATCGACATCCGGAAGCTCCTGGAGGGGGCGAACCGGATGGAGGCCATCTGTTCGCGGACGCGGGCGGAGGACAACCCGGCCTTCGTGGCCGCCCTCCTCCACCACCTCCTCGACACGCGACGCGGGAAGACGATGACCGTGCTCATGCCCTACGCCCGCGCCCTGCGCGAGACCGCCGACTGGTTCGTCCAGCTCTGGTCGGAGAGCCTCGGCAAGAAGCTGTCGCTGGCAGGCCGGATCGTCCACGCCGGCCAGACCCCCATCCGGGCCCTCGGCGCGACCGACCAGCACTCCATCCTCCAGCTCTTCGCCGAGGGGCCGAACAACACGATGGTCGTCTTCGTCGAGGTCGAGCGATTCCGCACCGACTGCGAGATCCCGCCGCTCTACCCGGACGACGAGACGACGGCGTTCCTGGGAGGCCAGACGCTCGGGCGCCTCCTCAACGCGGAGAAGCGCGGGACGGAGGTGGCCCTCACCGATGCCGGAAGGCCGAACTACACCCTTCGCCTGTCGACGATCTCCCCCGAGACGGTCGGCGAGCTCCTCTTCTTCCTCGAGGTCCAAACCGCCTTCGCGGGGCTCCTCTACGGCGTCAACGCCTTTGACCAGCCCGGCGTCGAGGCGGGCAAGAAGGCCGCCTGCGCCCTGCTGGGGCGCAAGGGGCACGGCGACCTGAAGAAGTCCATCGAGCGGCGGTTCGGGGAGGGCGGGAAGTACATGGTGGACTGAAGGATACGGACAGCCCCTTCCGCCTTCACGAAGACTGACAGAGCCGGCGCGGCAGGCGGTCCCGTTCAAGCTGGCGAACGTGACGTTGCCGTGAACCCGGACGGCGCCGGAGGCCCGGGGGCCTCGACGCGACCGGCGCCCGCGTCGATCCGCACGCGCGCCATCCGCGCCCGGGACGTGCGCGGCCGCAGGGAAACTACGGCGCGGGGATCGCCCCGTTCGGATGCGCCGCAGGACCCTCCCCCGCCGCGGCCCGCGCCCGCTCCGCCTCGCTCCGCAGCCACGCCTTCGTCGGCCCCACGTCGATGTGGTCCCAGGGGAGCGTCGCGTCGAGGGGGATCGACCTGTGGGCGTACCACGCGGGATCGCGCCCCGCGGCGTCAAAGGCCTCCCGCCACCGCGGCAGGCTGAAGCACTCGTCCCAGGCCTCGAACTTCGACCCGCGCTTCCAGGCCTCTTCCAGGACCCGCCCGATCCGCCGGTCGCCCCGCGTCAGGGCCGCCTCGACGAACGACCGCGACGCGTCGTGGAACTTGATGTGCACCGGCAGCCCCTTCGACCGCCGGTGGAGTCGGTCCTTCACGCCCGGGAAGTAGTCCGCCGGGGCCATCCCCTCCCACTGGAACGGCGTGTGCGGCTTCGGCACGAACGGCGAGATCGTGACGTTCACGTTCGCCGCCCGGCCCATCACCGCCCGCCCCGAGACGGAGACCTCCCGCGCGAGGTCGATGATCGCCTCCACGTCCGCCGGCGTCTCCGTCGGCAGCCCGACCATGAAGTAGAGCTTGAGGTGGCGCCATCCCTCGCGGAAGAGCATCTGCGCCGTGTCGAGCAGGTCCTTCGTCTCGATGTCCTTCCGGATGGCCTTGCGCAGCCGCTCGCTCCCCGCTTCGGGGGCGAAGGTGAAACCGGCCTTCCGGACGCCCCGCACCACGCCGGGGAAGTTCTTGATGCGCGAGCTGATCCAGAGCGACGGAAGCGTCAGGCCGACCTTCCGCTGCTTGAAGCGGGCCGCCAGGCGCGCCATCAGCTCCTCGATGTGCGGGTAGTCCCCGCTCGACAGGCTCGTCAGCGCGATCTCGTCGTACCCCGTGTTCGCGTACGTCTCCTCCGCCAGCGCCACCAGCCGCTCCACCGACCGGAAGCGCAGCTTGTTCTTGAGCACCATTGACTGGCAGAACCGGCAGCCGTGCGGGCAGCCCCGCATCACTTCGAGGTTGATCCGGTCGTGCACCGTCTCCGCGAAGGGGACGACCGGCCGCGTCGGGTAGAAGGCGTCCTCGAACGAGGCGACGACCGCCTTCGAGACGCGCGCGGGGACGTCCGGGAAGCGCGGCGCGAACGACGTCACCCCGCCGTCCTCCGCATAGTCCGCCGCGTACAGGGCGGGCGCGTAGGTGTGGGGAACCTTCGCGACGATCGCCCGGAGGAGCGCCGTTCGGTCCGGCATCCCCTGGCGCTTCACGTCGCGCAGCAGGGCGACGAGCGCGGGGAGGACCTCCTCGCCGTCGCCGGGCACGAACACGTCGACGAACTCGGCCAGCGGCTCGGGGTTGCAGAGGCACGCCCCGCCCGCGACCACCAGCGGATCGCCCGGCCCCCGCGCCTCCGCCCGCACCGGGATCCCCGCCAGGTCCAGGAGGTTGAGGACGTTCGTGTACCCCATCTCGTCCTGGAGGGAGAACCCGACGAGGTCGAAGGCCTTCACCGGGGCGTGGGACTCGAGCGAGAAGAGGGGGACCCCCTCCTTCCGCATGAGCGCCTCCATGTCGAGCCACGGGGCGAAGACGCGCTCGGCGGCGACGTCGGGGAGGGCGTTGAGGATCCCGTAGAGGATCTGCATCCCGAGGTGGGACATCCCGATGGTGTAGGCCTCGGGAAAGGCCAGGGCCACGGTGACCGCGGCCTGCGACAGGTCCTTGCGGACGGCGTTCCGCTCCGACCCGAGGTACTGGGAGGGCGCCTGCACTTCGCCCAGGAGGCGCTCGACGGCGGGCCAAAGATCCGTGTACCGGTCGCTCATGGGGCGCTCGCGCCTGTGAAAGAGGGCCGGATCGTATCGGGGCGTGCGGCAAAATGAAAGGGATTTAGGGCGCGCCCACGGGCGCGGCCCCCCCCGTTCGGGGCCGGATCGCCTACGTGACGACCGCCTCTTCCTCGACCGCGAACCGCTTGCGCAGCTCGCGGACGACCTCCTCGACGAGGAACATGGGGGTGGAGGTGCCGGTAATGATGCCGACGGTGTCGTCGGCGTGGAGGTCGGTCTCGCCCAGCTCCCGGACGTCCTCGATGTGGAAGGTCCGGGGGACCAGGTGGCTGCACATGATCGCCAGCTTCTTCGTGTTCGAGCTGTTCTTCCCGCCGATGACGAGGATGACGTTGACGTGCGGAGCGAGCCGCTCCGCCTGCTCGATCCGGTTGATCGTCACGTCGCAGATCGTGTTCAACACCCGCATCTCGTTGCACCGCTCGGCGATGGGGCCGAGCGCATACCGGTTCGCCTCCACCGTCGTCGTGCTCTGGAAGACGACGGCGATCTTCGTCGTCATCGGGACCTGCTCGAGGTCCTCCGACTTCTCGACCACGACGCACTGCGCCCCGATCGCCCCCTGGATCCCGATGACCTCGGGGTGGTCGTGCTTGCCGAGGATCACGATGAAGTACCCCTCGTCGGCGAGCCGCTAGGCGATCGTGTGGGTCTTCTTCACGAAGGGGCAGGTGGCGTCGACGATGTTGAGGCCCCGGTCCGCCAGCGCCCGGTACGTGTCGGGCGGGACGCCGTGGGCGCGGATCACCACCGTCCCCCGCGCGATCTCCTCCGGCCGGTGGATCGTGTCCACCCCGTGCTGGTCCTTCAGGACGCGGACGGCGTGCTCGTTGTGGATGATCTCCCCGAAGGTGACGACGGGGCCGTTCTTCTTGTCGGCCTCCTCGGTCGCCGACTCGACGGCGTTCCGCACGCCGTAGCAATACCCGATCTCTTTTGCCAGCCGGAGCCTCATCGCGTCACGCCTTTCGCGGCTGCGTTCCTCGGAACCTCACCGCCTCGAGCTCTCCGCGCCCTGCACGACAGCCCTTCTTCACGACCTTCGTGGCTACCGGATCCGCCCGGACTGGGAGAAGAACGCCAGCGGGTTGTCCCACACCAGCCGCTCGATCTTCGCGGCCTCCATACCCCGCTGCTTGAGCTCCAGGACGGTCTTGGGGACGGAGAGGGGGTCGGACGGCCCCCAGTCGGCCGAGCTGTTGATCATCATCTTCTCGACGCCATGCTGCAGGACGATGGTCGCGGCCCGCTCCGGAGTCAGCTTCGTCACGTTGTAGATCGTGTGCCCCGACCAGCAGCCGGAGGCCTTCGAGATCGGCGTCGTCTCCTCGATGTTGTGGTCCATGTCGATCATCGCGAGGTCGCACTTCATGTCCCGGAGGACCTCGAGGGACTTCTCCACGCCCCGCTTCTTGTCGACGTGGGGGGTGTGGATCATGACGGGGAGCCTCCGCTCGCGGGCCAGCGCCAACTGGGCGCGGAAGGACTCCTCCTCCTCGGGGGTGATCCGGTCGAAGCCGATCTCGCCGACGCCGACGACCTGCGGGTGGTCGAGATAACGCGGCAGCTCGCGGATGACGGCCCTCGCGAGCTCGACGTTGTTCGACTCGCGGGGGTTCATGGAGAGGGTGACGAACTGGCGGATGCCGTGTCGGGCGGCGCGGTCGTGCTCGAAGCCCAGGATGTGCTCGAAGTAGTCGAAGAACGTCCCCGGACGCGTTCGCGGCTGGCCGAGCCAGAAGGCGGGCTCGACGATCATCTCGATCCCCGCCACCGCCATCTTCTCGTAGTCGTCTGTCGTCCGCGCGTACATGTGGATGTGCGGGTCGAAGATCCTCATGGCCTCCCCCTGTTTTCGTTTCTCACCTACTCGCACTCGTATCCGGCCGTCCTCCGCCTCCGCGGATCCCGAGTCTATTATACCGCACCCACCCCATTCAACCCAAAGGATCGTCTTCCGGGCTGCCCCCCCATGCCGCCCCGCCTCATCGGCGCTTCCTCCACGTCCGCTCCGGAATGAGCGAGACGAATGCGTCGCCCGGCCGGGGGATCTTCTTTCCCGGATTGAGGATCCCCCGGGGGTCCCAGATCCGCTTGACCTCGCGGAAGACCGCCATCAGCTCCGGCCCGAAAAGCCGCTCCAGGTAGCCGGCCCGCATCAGGCCGTCGCCGTGCTCGCCCGACAGCGTCCCGCCGAGGGAGCGCAGCAGGTCCGTCACGTCCTCCAGGATGATCCGCATCAGACGGCGGTCGTACGGATCGTTCCGGTCGAGGAAGACGTTGACGTGAAGGTGCCCGTCCCCGGCGTGCCCGAAGAGGAAGGACTCGACCCCGCGCTGCTCGAAGATCCGCTCGAGGCCGCGGACGTAGTCGGCCAGGCGGTCGGGCGGCACGACGCCGTCCTCGACCAGGCGGGTGGACCGGCGGGGGCCGGGGATGCGCTCGAGGAGAGGCGAGGCCTTCTTGCGGAGGGCCCAGAGCTGCCGGCGCTCGCCGGCCGTCGACGCCGCCCTCACGTCGAGGGCGATCCCGAGCCCCCGGACCGCGTCGGCGGCGGCCGCGGCGCGCCCGTTGACCTCCCGCTCCTCCAGGCCGTCGAACTCGCCGAGGATCGCGGAGCGCGTGTCGGCGGGAATCTCGCCCGCCATCGCCGCGTCGCCCCCCCGCACGAGGTCGATCATCGCCCGCTCGATCAGCTCGATCCCGCTCGGGGCGAAGCCCCGCAGCGCGTGGACGACGGGGGCAACCTTTTCCACGGCATCGAGGAGGACGCGGACCGTGGCGACGTGGGCCGGCTTCGGATCGACCCGCAGCGTCGCCCCCGTGACCACGGCCAGCGTCCCCTCCGAGCCGACGAGCAGCGGCAGGAGATCCAGGCCGCCCTCCCCCCAGACGTCGAAGACGTTGTACCCGCTGCTGTTCTTGGTGACGCGGGGCCGGGCGCGCTCGAGCTGCGTCCGGCGCTCCCCGAGAAAGGCCTGCATCGCCCCCGCGATCTCCGCCAGGCGCGGGGAGACCGCCCCGTCCGCCGTGACGGGGACGCCCCGCCGGAGGACCGCCGCCTCGCCCGTGTCGAGCACGACCTCGAGGGCCTCGACCCAGTCCTTCACCGTCCCGTACTTGAGGGTGTGCGTCCCGGCCGCGTTGGTCCCGATCATCCCGCCGAGGGTGGCAGCCTCGCCGCTCGAGGGGTCGGGGGGAAAGCGGAGGCCGTGGGGCGCGAGGGCGGCGTTCCGCTCCTGGAGGGTCACCCCGGGCTCGACCTCGACCCGGCGCGCGCCCGGGTCGATCCGCCGGATGCGGTGCAGGTGGCGGGTGAAGACCAGCACGATCCCCTCCCCGACGGACTGCCCGGCGACGGAGGTCCCTCCCCCGCGCGGCGTGACGGGGACCCCGCGGCCGCGCGCGTAGCGGACGACGGCCTGCACGTCCGCCACGTCGAGGGGGGCCACCGCGCCCAGCGGCCAGATCTCGAACATGCAGGCCGAGGTGCTGTAGAGGGCGCGGTCGACTTCGTCGAACAGGAGGTCCCCGCGGACGATCCCGCGAAGATCGCCCCCGACCGCCCGGACCCGGTCGTCATCGTGTCTCATGGACGATTCCGCATGAACCGGCGCCGCCGTCACGTGATCACCCACTATGTCACCGGCGCGAGGCGGTTGCAACGGGAACTCCTCATCGCGACCGCCGGGCGGCCCGCTCCTCCAGGAGGCCGAACGCCTCCGCGGGGCAGTCGACCTCGCCCAGGACGCCGCCGAACCGCGTTTCCCCGTGGTAGTCCGACCCGCCGGTCACCAGCAGCCCGAAATCCTTCGCCATGCGGACGTAACGCTCGACTTCCGAGGGGCGCGCCTCGCGGCAAAAGGCCTCCAGCCCCTCGATCCCGTCCCGCACGAGCCCCGGGATGAAGGCGTCGTCCGGGAGGAGGACGGGGTGGGCGAGGACGGGGACGCCCCCCGCCGCACGGATGCGCCGGACGGCCTCCGCGGGGACCAGGTCGTTGGAAGGAACGTAGGCCGGCGCGTGGCGGCCCAGCCACCGCTCGAAGGCGCGGCTCATCGTGGGGACAACCCCCCGTTGAAGGAGGACCCGGGCCACGTGGGCGCGGCTCACCGTCCCCTCCCCCGCCTCCGCGAAGACCGCCTCGGCCTCGATACGGACGCCCCCCGCCTGCAGCGCCGCAACCATCCGGTGGACGCGATCGTGGCGCGACCGGCGCAGGTCCGCCAGCAGGCCCGACAGGCCCGCCTCGCGGGGGTCGATGAAGTACCCGAGGATGTGGACGTCCGCCCCGTCCGCGTGGGCGCTCAGCTCCACGCCGGGGACCACGCGCACGCCGCAGGCCGCCCCCTCCGCCAGGGCCTCGTCGAGGCCGTCCGCCGTGTCGTGGTCGGTCACCCCCAGCACGGTGAGACCGGCACGGGCGGCAGCCTGCACGAGCTCGCGGGGGCGAAGCCGGCCGTCGGAGGCGGTGGTGTGCGTGTGAAGGTCGATCATATCGGCAGACGGCGCGGGCCGTTCGAAGCGCGAAGCCCGCGCCGATTGCCGATCCGCCCGTCGTCCGACTATAGCACGGGACCGCGACGACTGCAAACCCGCAAAATCGTTGGAGGCCGGCGGGGCTTGGTGTAATCTGGCGCCATGCGAATTCCGCCGTCCGTTCTCGCCGCGACCGCGCTGCTCCTCCCGGGCCTCCCGCTCGCCGCCGAGTACACGGTCCTCACCGTCGACAACCAGACCCTGACCGTGGGATCGTTCTCGCGGGGAACAATGGACACCATCACGCTCTCCCGCCCGGGATGGATGCACGCCAACCTGCCGGCCGAGGACATCGTGGAGATCGGCTCGAACCAGGCCCCGCCGCGGTCGATCCCGGCGGCCCCCCTCTGCGTGGTCCTGACCAACGGGGACCGGATCGCCGGCGCCGCGACGCAGGCCGACCCGGACCAGCTCGGCCTGCAGTCGCCCAGCCTCGGGCCGCTCGTCCTGCCCTTCGACCAGATCGACTCGATCCAAGCCGTCGCCCAGCAGAAATACCTCCCCCCCGTCCGGCCGGAGACGGCGGGGGCCGACCTCCTCGTCCGCGCCGGGGGCGACCGGATCACGGGCCTGCTCGCCCGGATCACCCCGGAACAGGTCGTCTTCACGGTGGACGGCAAGGAGGTGACGGTGCCCGCCCGGGATCTGGCGGGCGTCTACCTGACGCGGGTGAAGGATCCGCCGCCGGAGCCCGGGACGCTGCTGGCCACGGTGACGGCCCGGGACGGTTCCGTCGTGACGGGCGCGCTGGAGGAGGCGGGCGGCGAAGGGGTCCGGATCCGGACGCTCTACCCCGCCCCCGGCAGCGACGCGCGCCGCTCCCTCCTGATCCGCCTCCCGGAATTCGCCTTCCTCTATTTCCGGAACGGCCGCTGCGTCTACCTGTCCGACCTCCGTCCCGTGAAGGTCGAAGAGCGGGCCCTCGTGGAACCGGTCGCCCCCGCCCCCGGCGACCCGCTGGCCACCTTCCCGTTCCCCTGGCAGCGGGATCGGACCGTCGACCCCGAGCGGCCTCAGCCGCTCACCCTCCGCGGGCGCGTCCACCGGAAAGGCCTCGGCGTCCACGCCTACAGCGCGCTCACCTACGACCTCGGCGGCGCCTTCAAGCGTTTTTTTGCCACGGTGGGCGTCGACGACGAGACGAAGGGCCGTGGACCGGACGGGCGGGGAGGAAACGTCGTGTTCGAGGTCTGGGTCGACGGCCGGAAGCTCTACAACAGCGGGCCGGTCACCGCCCGCGACGACCCGCGCGAGATCGATGTTCCCCTGGAGGGGGCGAAACAGATCAAGCTCGTCGTCGATTTCGGCGAGGACTACGACCTGCTCGACCATGCGGACTGGGCGGGAGCGCGCCTGATCCGTTGACCCCGCATCCACCCGCCGACGCCGCGCCGCCGGCGGGGTATCGAAGGCTCCTCGCGATGGACCCCGCAAAGACCCCGGATCGCCCCCCCCCACGCCACGCGCCCGCGGCTGCGGCCGCGGGACTCCTGATGGTCGCAGGGCTGGGATACCTGGACTACCTCACCGGGGCCGATCTCTCCTTCCTTGTCTTCTATGTCATCCCCGCCGCCTTGGCCGGCTGGTACGGGGGCCGGACCGCCGCGATCGTCGTGGCCGTGGGCAGCACCGCCGCCTGGTACGCCGCGGACGCCA
>CAYUME010000045.1:6799-14365 GCA_964445475.1 uncultured Planctomycetia bacterium | reverse complement strand
CGAGCGCGCCTTCGAGGGGAAAGCAGCCAGTCTCCGGCCGCGCGCGGGGCGGACAATGCGTGGCCGCAGTGGCCGCGGGTCCACCGGACGGACTACGGGCAGGAGGAGGCGGCGGAGCGGTTCGGGGCGGACCCCCGGCGCTTCCAGGTGCAGACGACGCGGCTGGTCGGCGGGCCCGACGGGCGCGTGCGGGAGGCGCGGACGGCGCAGGTGGCGTGGGAACGGGACGCGGCCGGCCGGCCCGTCCCGCGGGCGGTCGCGGGGACGGAGCAGGCCCGGCCGGCGGACCTCGTGCTGCTGGCGATGGGATTCCTCGGCCCGGAGGAGGCGGTCCTGCGACAGCTGGGGGTGGAGACGGACGCCCGGGGGAACGCGAAGGCGGCGGAGGGGGCGTACGCGACGGGCGCGCCGGGGGTCTTCGCCGCGGGGGACGCGCGGCGCGGCCAGAGCCTGGTGGTCTGGGCGATCCGGGAGGGGCGGGGCGCGGCCCGGGCCTGCGACCTCCACCTGACGGGGCGGACGGACCTGCCCTGAGCGCCGGAGACGCCTCCCGCCCCGGGCGCATTTGCCTTGACCGGCGGCCGACCGCGCGCTATAAGATCACCCCTTCAAATACAGCGGTTATTCTTTATCAGTATTGCTTATGCACCTCCAGGCCCTCAAGATCTTCTGCGATGTGGTGCGCCTCCACAGCTTCTCGCGGGGGGCGTCGGAGAACCGCGTCACGCAGTCGAGCGCGAGCCAGACGATCCACCAGCTCGAGCGGCGCCTCGGCGTCACGCTGGTCGACCGCTCCCGGCGCCCCTGGCGGCTGACGACGGAGGGCAAGGTCTTCTTCGACGGAAGCGTCGACCTGCTCGACCGCGCGGCCCGCCTCGAGCAGGAGATCCGGCGCTTCCACGCGGAGGTGAACGCCGTCGTCCGCGTGGCCGCCATCTACTCGGTGGGCCTCGGCCCGATGAACGAGAACATCCAGCAGTTCATGGCGGATCATCCCGGCACGCGGATCCAGATCGAGTACCTCCACCCGGACCGGGTGATCGAGCGGGTGCTCGAGGAGACGGCCGACCTGGGAATCGTCTCCTTCCCCCAGGCCCGCCGGGAGCTGGCGGTGATCCCCTGGCGGGAGGAGGCGATGGCGTTGGTGTGCCCCCCGACGCACCGCCTGGCGAAGGCGCGGGCGGCGGCGCCGGCGGTCATCCGGGGGGAGACCTTTGTCGCATTCGACCGGGGCCTGCTGATCCGGCGCCAGGTGGACCGCTTCCTGAAACGGCACGACGTGTCGGTGCACGTGTCGATCGAGTTCGACAACGTGGAGGCGATCAAGCGGGCGGTGGAGGTCGGGTCGGGGATCTCGATCCTGCCGCGGCCGACGCTGGACCGGGAGGTGGCGCTGGGGACGCTGCGGGCCGTACCGTTCACCGGGCCGCGGTTCGTCCGCCCCCTGGGCATCCTCCACCGGCGGGGGAAGCGGTTCAGCCCGCGCGCGGAGCAGTTCATCCTGGCCCTGCGGAGGCAGGGCGGAAACGGCCGGGCCGCGAAGGCCCGGTAGGCGGGCGGACGGCGCCACGGGGCCCCCGGACCGGGGGGCCCCGCGTCGATGTCCGGCGTGCTTTTCCGTAAACCGGCCCGGCCCCGTGCCGGGCACATTCTCAAGGAGCGGCGATGTCCAACCCTGTCGAGGCCTTCATGGCCCAGGTCACGGCCCGGAACCCCGGCGAACCGGAATTCCACCAGGCGGTGCGCGAGGTCGTCGAGGCGATCCTCCCGATCGTCGAGGCCACCCCCGCCCTCAAGCAGGCCCGCGTCCTCGATCGGATCGTCGAGCCCGAGCGCGTCGTCATGTTCCGCGTCCCCTGGGTGGACGACCGCGGCGACGTCCGCGTCAACCGCGGCTACCGCATCGAGATGTCCAGCGCGATCGGCCCCTACAAGGGCGGCCTCCGCTTCCACCCGACGGTCACCCTGAGCATCCTCAAGTTCCTCGCCTTCGAGCAGGTCTTCAAGAACAGCCTCACCACCCTGCCCATGGGCGGCGGGAAGGGCGGCTCGGACTTCGACCCGAAGGGCAAGAGCGACGGCGAGGTCATGCGCTTCTGCCAGGCCTTCATGATGGAGCTCTTCCGCCACATCGGGCCCGACACCGACGTGCCGGCCGGCGACATCGGCGTGGGCGGCCGGGAGATTGGCTTCCTCTTCGGCATGTACAAGAAGCTCCGCAACGAGTTCACCGGCGTCCTGACCGGCAAGGGCCTCAGCTGGGGCGGCTCGCTCATCCGGCCCGAGGCGACCGGCTACGGCGCCACCTATTTCGCCGCCGAGATGCTCGCCACCCGCGGCCAGGACGTCACGGGCAAGACCTGCCTCGTCTCCGGCTCCGGGAACGTCGCCCAGTACACCGTCGAGAAGGTCAACCAGCTCGGCGGGAAGTGCGTCACCCTCTCCGACTCCGACGGCACGATCGTCGACAAGGACGGCATCTCCGCCGAGAAGCTCGCGTGGGTGATGGAGCTGAAGAACATCCGCCGCGGGCGGATCAGCGAGTACACCAAGCAGTTCAAAGGCACGGAGTACCTGCCCGGCAAGCGCCCCTGGGGCGTCCCCGGCCAGGTCGCCTTCCCGAGCGCGACCCAGAACGAGATCTCGGGCGAGGACGCCCAGACCCTCGTCAAGAACGGCTGCTTCTGCGTCGCCGAGGGCGCGAACATGCCCACCACGCCCGAGGGGATCGACGTCTTCCTCAAGGCCAGGATCCTCTACGGGCCGGGCAAGGCCGCCAACGCCGGCGGCGTCGCCACCTCCGGCCTCGAGATGGCCCAGAACGCCCAGCACCTCAGCTGGACCCGCGAGGAGGTCGACGCGCGGCTGAAGGAGATCATGCAGTCGATCCACAAGGCCTGCGTCCAGCACGGCAAGGACGGCGACTTCATCAACTACGTCAAGGGCGCGAACATCGCCGGCTTCCTCAAGGTCGCCGACGCGATGCTGGCCCAGGGCGTCGTCTAGCACGCAACGGGACCATAACGACGCGGGCAGGCCGGGAAACCGGCCTGCCCTTTTTTATTCGGCAGGAGGGGCGGGAGGGGTCGGCCGCGTACGGGCAGGAGCACGCGGCCGAAGGACGAGGACGGGACCCGGGCGGGACACGAAGACAACGGCAGCGGGCGGATCCCGGCGGGCGAGCGGTCACGACGCGGCGGCGCCGGGACCCGCATGGCAGACCGGAGGTGGCTCCCGATCCGCCTTGGGGGACGCGTGCTCCCGCAGGTGGGCCCGCAGATCGACGACGGTCTTGATCGCCACCAGGACGGCCAGCGCGGCGACCGGGGAGCCCAGGAGCATCGTCGGGATCGCCCCGAGGATGATCGTCACGTGCAGGATCACGATCCGGCCGTACGGCCCCACGAAGAGGTCCTTGACCGTCGCCCGGCGGTACTCCCCCTTCGCGATGAAGTGCGTCACGAACGAGACGCCGTGGCTGACGACGAGCAGCCCGGTCGCGAGGGCCGTCTGGACGAGCACCTCGCCGAGCCGCTCGAACGTGTCCGGTCGCGCCTCCCCGGCGACGATCCCGCCGCCCAGGAAGAGGACGCAGAGGAAAACCAGGTGACCGGCCATGAACCCGCCGTAGTGCACGATGAAGAACGGGACCAGGAGGAAAGCCCCCCGTTTCGCGACCAGGGCGATCTTGAAGACGTTGAGGAGACCGAGGATGCCGCTCTCCGCCCAGAAGATGAGCAGGACGGCGTCCAGCTCCCACCCGAACGCGATCACGCCGACCAGCGGCGCGACGTTGGCCGCCAGCAGGGAGAGCGCGGAGGGGGAGTCGAGGATGCGGCGGACGAGGCGCTGATCGGTCGTCGGCATGGCGCGGATTCTACCCGGGACGGGGCGAGGCCGCGACGCTTTTCTCGGCTCCCCCGGGCCGCTCCAGCGCCAGCGCCACCAGCGCCTCCGTGAGCGGCCCCGGGCGGACCGGCGCGAGACCCGGCAGTCCGGAAAAGACCGGCGCGGCGTGGTCCAGGTCGTCGAGCCGCACCACCCGCGAGCCGGGGATCACGGCATCCCGCGCGAGCACCAGGCCGTCGTTCGCCTCCCCGTAGTGCCGCCGGATCCAGGCCGCGGAGACGGCAAAAGGCGAAAGCGGCGAGCGCGTCGAGGTCGCGACCGACACGACGGGGACGTCCGCCCGCCACGGGTGGCGCGCGAGGAAGTCGCGCCGGGCCTCGACGGCGAGGTCCGCGACCGCCCCCGGGTGGCCGCCCAGGGCGCCGACCAGGACCCGGTCGACGAGGGCTTTCACCCGCCGCGCGCGCCCGAGGTCGCCGGCGATCGGGGATCCGTGGAAGGGCGACTGCACCGCAACGAGCGCGCGGACGCGGGACCCCAGCGCGGGGTGCAGCGCAAGCGCAGCGGTCGCGTCGACGCCGCCCTTGCTGTGGGCGAAGACGACCGTCGTCGTGCCGGCGGGCGCGCCCTCGAGCTCCGCGCGGAGGGCCTCCGCGTTGTCAACCACGCGCCCCTGCGGATGGACCCGCGCCCGGCGGGCGTCGAGGCCGAGGCGGCGGAGGTGCCGCAGGTTGGCGGCCATGTAGCCGGGGTAGAAGGCGGTGAGCAGACCGCCGACGAGGAGGACGGGGTGGCGGTGGGCGTCCGGCGGGAGGACGGACCGCCCCGCTGCGGCCTCCGCGTAGAGGGCCCGGAAGCGGGCGGTGACGTCGCGGGGAGTGGCGGCGGTTTTCACGGGTCGGACGGGGGCTCCCGCGGACCGGGCGACGCGCCGACGCCGCGGGAGCCGGGCCTACTTCGAAACGGACTCGACGAGCCGCAGGCTGTCGAGGACGAGGTCGACCCCCTTGCGGGAGGGCTCGTAGAGGACCAGGCGCTCCGCCTCGCGCCAGGTGATCCGCCCCCGCACCTTGAACTCGGCGGCGGCGAACTTGAACTGCCGCCACCCCGCCCAGTTGAGCGGGAGCGCGCGGTAGAGGCAGTTGTCGATGTCCTCGGCCCGATAGGTGCCGGGCCAGGCGGACTCCTCCTTGCCCCGCCCGCGGACGAAGGCGAACTCCAGACTGCCCGCTCCCGGCCGCGCCTGGAAAGCCCAGAGGGAGAGGCCTCGGAACCGCGCGGGGTCGAACTGGTCGACCCGGATCACGAGGCCGCCATTCGAATAGGCCGGGTTCTTGCCGGCGACCCAGTGGGCGGCCCCTTCGCCCTCCCGGACCAGGGGCTTTTCCGTCGTGAGCTCGAACGAGAAGACCGGGTTCTCGTATCCCTTGTAGGCGTACCAGCGCCCCATGTCCCGGGCCGTGTCGAACCCGCAGATCAGCCGCCCGTCGGGATGCGGAAGCTCCGCGAGAATCCGCTCCGCTTCCCTCCCCAGCGGGGCGTCGGGGTGGCCTTTGACGATCTGCTCGAGCCGGTAGCGGGCATCGTCGAAGCGGCCGCGCTCGACCGCCTGCCGCGCTTCGGCCAGCTTCCGGATGGCCGGCCGCAGGGCCTCCGCCTCTTTCAGGGCGGCCTCGGCCCGGGCCAGGGCGTCCGTCAGCGGCGCGGAGGCGCCCGACCCGGCGCGGTCGCGCAGGGTCTTCAGCTTGGCCGGCGCCCCGTCGAAGTCGTCGAGCACCCCGCCTGCGGCCACCTCCGCGAAGGCGGTCAGGGCCTGCGCCAGCCGGTCGGGATCGACGGGGGCGCCCAGCTCCATCGCGCGGAGATAGAGATCCAGCGCCTGCTCGGGCGCCCCCAGGCTCGCATGGCACCACGCCACCTGCGGGCGCATGGGGTCGTCCCCCGCGTTCAGGGCGGCCCGGGCCAGCGCGAGGGCGCTCTCGGTGGCCACGCGATCCAAGTCGACGGAATGCTTCTCGCCGTTTTCCGCCGTGACGACGAGCTGGGCGTGAAGGATGTCGGAGACGAGGACGGGGCGCGTCCCCACGTTGGCGAAGCGGATCTCGTGCGTCTTGCCGACCAGGGCCGCCTTCCGGCCGTGCAGGAAGAACCAGAGGGCGCGGATCGGGGTGAACTCCGGCCGGGCCGGCGCCGCTTCCCCCGCGCCTCCGGTCCCCGCCGTCTCCGGGGGGGGGGCGCGATTCAGGCTGGAGGGGGGCGGCGGGGGGGCGAGCAGGTCCGCGGAACCGCCCGACGACGGCGGGGGCTCCGTCCCGCCGGACGACGCCCTCGCCGGGGCCGGCCCGGAGGTTCCGGACGCGGGCGTCGGCGGCAGCGTCCCCTTCGCCTCCCGGATCTCCTTCGCCACCTCGGCCGCCGCCTTGTCGAGATGGGCGTACGCCTCCCCCTTGAAGATCGCCCGGGCCTCGGAGTAGGTCTCCAAGGCCTTGTTGAGGATCTCGACGGCCGCGCCCAGCTTCCGGACGCGCAGGGCCGGATCCTCTACCGATGCGGCCCCCTCGATCATCGCCCGGGCCGTGACGCGCAGCGTCTCCGCCTCCGCCGCCATCGCCTCCGGGCCGGCCACCCGCTTCGCCACGTCCGCCTTGTCCACCTTCAGCGTACCGAACCGCGTCTTCACCTCGTAGGCGTCCCCCTGCTCCGCCACCTCCCCCTCGATCGTCTTCCCGTCCTTCATGACGAGCACCTCGGCGGGGAGACGGGGACCGGCGAGCAGGAGCGCGGCGAGCGCGGCGACCGGCGCGATGCGGTAGACCGTGGTGCGCATGGCATCCCCCTCTCGGCATTGTCGCGAAGCCGTGCCGCCCGCAGGGTCGTCCGTCTTCGCCGGGAGCGACGCCCCCCCCCGCAGGGGATGGCGCGGCGACGGGATCACCGATCGAGCTCGATGAAGCGGAGGCTGTCGAGCACGACATCCATCCCCTTGCGCGCGGCGTCGTAGACGACGAGGGCCCCGACGTCGCGCCAGGTTATCTTCCCGCTGACCCCGCTGGCGCCGCGCGGCTGGAACTGCTGCGCGGCGACCTTGAACTTGCGCCAGCCGACAAAGTTGAGCGGCGTGGCCCAGTAGAGGCACGCCCCCATCTCGCTGTCCCCCTCTTCCGAGATCCAGGGGAGGTACTCCTGCTTGCCGCGGATGAAGGCGAGCTCGAGCCGGCCGGGGGACGGCTGGGCCTGGAAGACCCAGATCGAAAGCCCCCGGAACCGGGACTCGTCGAACTGGCCCAGCTCGAGGACGAGAGCGCCCGTGGTGTGGTCGAGGTTGCGGAGGACGGAAACGCGCGCCGCCCCCGCCCCCTCCTTGACCTCCTTCGGGTCGGAGACGAGCTCGAACGTCATCAGCCGGGACCGGGACAGGTGCCAGGCCCTCAAGTCCTTCTCCATGTCGAAGCCGCAGACCAGGCGTCCGTCGGGGTGGGGCAGCTCGTTGAGCAGGGCCTGCGCGGCGGCGACGGCGGGCGCGTCGGGGTATTGCCGGATCAGGCTCTCCAGGAGCTTCCGGGCATCGGCGGGCCGGTTCCCGTCGGCCAGCTTCCGGGCCTCCGCGAGCATCTTGCCGGCCGGGGAGTCGTCGACGGTCGGCGGGACCGGATCCCGGGGCGCGGCGACGGCCGAGACCCCCTCGACCGGAGGGCGCACCGCGACGTAGTCGACCCC
>CAYUME010000045.1:831-6789 GCA_964445475.1 uncultured Planctomycetia bacterium | reverse complement strand
GCCAGCGTCCCCTTCGAAGCGGGGTTGGCCCCCTTGATCCGGAGCTCCAGCTCGTTGGGCCCCTCCGCCAGCTCCACCGCCAGCTCGACCGCGTCGGGGACGACCTCGGGCGAGAAGAGGTCGAGTGAAGGCGCCACCGGGTGGCCGTTGACGGCGACGCTGACGATGGCGAAATCGAAGGACTTGATCACGCCCAGGACGAGGGTCTTCGGCCCCTTGTCGGGCGACCGGAACCGGAGCTTGAGCGCGTCACCGGGTGCCCCGCCCACCCACCAGAGCTGCTCGTCCCCGCTCCAGGGCCCCTTCCAGAGGGGGGACCGCTTCTGGGGCCGCGTCCGGCCGCCGGTGCAGGCGAGGATCTCCAGCGCCTCCCCCTCCTGGGCGTCCTCGACGCGACGGGCGGCCGTCGCGGAGGCCAGGGCCGAAGGAGGGGGCGGGGGGGCCAGAAGGTCGGCGGCGATGGCCCCATCGCCCGGCGGGGCCGCGGGTGTCGACGGCGGCGCGGCGGCCGGCAGGGCGGGTGCCGGCGACGAGGCGGCAGCCGGGGCCATCCGTTCGCGACACACGCGGATCTCGCCCATCACCTCGGCCGCCGCCTTGTCGAGATGGGCGTACGCCTCCCCCTTGAAGATCGCCCGGGCCTCGGAGTAGGTCTCCAAGGCCTTGTTGAGGATCTCGACGGCCGCGCCCAGCTTCCGGTCGCGCGTCTTCGGGTCCGGGACCGTCGCGGCGGCATCGATCATGGCCTTCGCGGTGACGCGCAGCGTCTCCGCCTCCGCCGCCATCGCCTCCGGCCCGGCCACGATCTTGACCACGTCCGCCTTGTCGACCCGCAGCGTCCCGAAGCGCGTCTTCACCTCGTAGGCATCCGCCTGCTCCGTCACCTCCCCGTCGATCGTTTTTCCGTCCTTCAGGACGAGCACCTCGGCCGGAAGCGTCAACGGGAAAGCAACCAGCGCCCAGACGATCGACGCCGGCAACATGCGGTAATTCATAAGATCCCTCTTTCAAACCCGTCACGCCCCTCATAGTAAGCGTGAAATAATAGTATATCACGGAAGGACAGCCGCAAGATAATAATTTATGGGATGGTGGAGGGCCGGAGTCCGCGAAAGCCCCAGGGGGGGGATGGACGGCCCCCCCTCCGGGCTAAAGGGAACTCCCGCAAGGGGATCGCACGAAGGTCACAGGGTGTCGCACCCGAAGCAAAGGAACGGGTGTCCTCCGTCCGTCAGGCTCAGGTCCCGGCGCATCTCCCCCAAAGGCACGCCCCCCCCTATTCCGACTCGATGAACCGGACACTGTCGATGACGCAGTCGATGCCCTTGCGGGAGGCGTCGTAGAAGACGAGAGCCCCGACGTTCGGCCAGGTGATCTTGTTGCTGACGCCCTCGGCGCCCCGGGACTGGAAGGACGTCGCGGGAATCTTGAACTGCTTCCATCCCGTGAAGTTCAGCGGGGTCGCAAAATAGATGCAGGCGCCCATCTCGCTGCCGCCGAAATGCTTGTCGACCCACACCAGCCTCTCCTGGTTGGGCCGGATGAAGGCGGCCTCAAGGCGGCCGGGGGAGGGCTGGTGCTGGAAGACCCAGAACGAAAGGCCCCGGAATTTCTTCTCGTCGAAATTCCCCAGCTCCATGATGACGGCGCCGGTCGTATAGTCGGGATCGCGGGTGAGCCCCAGCCGGACGGCCCCCGTCCCCTCGAAAACCTCCGGCTTTTCCGTCGTGAGGGTGAAGACGACCGTGTAGTTCATGAATTTCTCGATCCGCCACTTGTCGACCTCGTTCGCGCTGTCAAAGCCGCAGATGAGCCGGCCATCCGGATGCGGTATCTGATCGAGCAGGGCCTTGGCCTCCACGGCCTCGAGCGAGTCGGGGGCCTGCTTGACGATGCGGGTGGCCATGGTGCGCGCCTCCGTGTAGCGCTTCCGCTCGAACGCCTTCTGGGCCTCCTCCAGCGTGCGCTCCAGGGCCGTCGGCTTGCGGGCATCGGTCGAAGCGGTCGATGAGGCCGGATTCTCCGCCTTCGGCGACGTCTCCTTGGGCTTGTTCTTCGAGGATTTGACAAGCCCTCCGACGTCCGACTTCTTGACGGTCTTCGTGCCGTCGGAAGTCAGGATCTCATACACGTCCCCTTTCTCGGTAACCTCCCCCTCGATCGTGTTGCCGTTTTTCAACAGGACGGTATCCGATGCGACGGGCAAGAACAGCAAAAGGGCGAAACAAACGGAACGTCCCAGCCGAATGGCGGCGAACATGGCGTCCCCCCCTGTGAATGAACCCGGACAACACGATGTCCCGCAACCGCATGACTATCAGACGCGCAAACGGGCCCCCGCGGCGCCCGAACATGTATATTCTTGAAAAAGAATGGACCGGGTCCCATCAATGATGGGTATAATATAGATCAAACCCCCTGTCAACATAATACGGAATCTTCACCCGAGCCGGAGGGGCGCACTGGGGCTCACAAAAAAAGACCCATAAAACGACCGGGACCGACAAAGACGCGGTGCCCAAATCGTGACGTCAATATACCAAAGAGACGACAAGAAATGAAACGGCAGGAATGCCGCCGCGGCGCGGGGAAGGCGCAGCCGCTGCGAGGCGGGGGCAGAACGCTTGGACTCCGCCTCCAAGCCTGATAAAATGCTCTCCCGGACGAGTGAACAACCCCCGGGCCGCCACGATCATGCTCTCGATCCTCCTCTACTATACGGCCCTCCTGCTCTTCGGAATCGCAGGGGTGGCGGGCGTCTGGGCGGTTCGAGACCCCGTTCCGTCCCGCATCCGCACGCAGCGGGCGGTCCTGGGCTCGGCCGCCGCCCTGCTGCTCCTGTTCCTGGCGGTCGAGGCGGCCCGTCGCGGTGCGCCCCCGCTGTCGGGCCTCTTCCACTCGCTGCTGGGGGTGGTCCTCCTGCTGACGGCCGGGGGCCTGGTCGCAGACCGGGTCTTCCGGACACCTGCGCTCGACGTGGCCGCCGCGTGGGTGGGGTTCGCGGCGATGGCCGGCGCCCTCACGCTGGCCCCGGAGGGCGAAACGGCCCGCCCGGACCTCTTCAGCAGCCGCTGGATCGGGCTGCACGTGGCGGCCATGCTCGTCGCGTACGCGGCCTTCGCCCTCGGGGCGCTGTCCGGCGGGCTCTATCTCTTCACGGCCTCCTGCCTGAAGCGCCGGCGGCGGCTGGACCTCGTCCAGTCTCTCCCCTCGCTGGAGACGCTGGATGCGATCGAGGCGCGCGCCGTCGGCACGGGATTCGCCCTTCTCACGATCGGGCTCGTCGTCGGCTATCTCGTCCAGCGGGCGGAGACGGCCCGGGCGACGGACTGGCGGATGGACCCGAAGGTGGTGTGGACGGGGCTCACCTGGGCGGCCTACCTGGTCGTGCTTGCCGCCCGCCGCCTGCCGCGCCTGCGGGGGCGCCGCGCGGCCTTCCTGGCGATCCTGGGCCTTCTCTTCGTGCTCTTCACGTATTTCGGGGTGCGGACGGGATTCCACGCCTTCGACACGCCGCCGCCCCCCGCGTCCGCGCCCGCCGGCGGCCCCTGAACCCCTTTCCCGGCGTCTCATGGACCTCCAGATCGTCGGCCTGAACCACAAGACGGCGCCCGAGGCGATGCGGGAGGCGCTGGCGGTGCCCCCGCCGGCGGCGCGGCAGCACCTCCCGGCGCTCGTCCGCCTCCCCGGCGTGCGGGAGGCGGCGATCCTGTCCACCTGCAACCGGGTGGAGGTGGTGACGGCGGGCGAGGCGGGCCCGGAGCCGGTGCAGGCCTTTCTCGCCGGCCTCCCCGCCCGCCCCCTCGAGGACCTTCCCGCCCACGTGTACATCCTCCGCGGCGCGGAGGCCGCGCGCCACCTCGTCGAGGTCGCCTCCAGCATCGACTCCCTCGTGGGGGGTGAGACGGAGATCCTCGCCCAGGTGAAGGCGGCCTCCCACCAGGCCCAGGCGGCGGGGACGGCCGGCCGCGTGCTGCACGCGGCCTTCCAGCAGGCCCTCCGGACCGCCAAGACGATCCACGCCTCGACCCGGCTCGGCGCGCGGCGCGTCTCCGTCGGTTCCATCGCCGCGGAGTTCGCCGAGAAGATCTTCGCCTCGCTCGCGGGCAAGACGGTGCTGGTGATCGGGGCGGGGGAAATGGCGGAGGCGACGGCCCGGACGCTGCGCGAGGCGGGGGCCGGGGACCTGCGGATCGCGAACCGGACGGCGGCCCGCGCCGAGGAGCTGGCCGCGCGCGTCGGCGGCCGGGCCGTCCCCCTCGACCGGCTGGAGGCGGAACTCCCCGCGGCGGACGTGCTCCTGGCCTGCGTCACGGCGGACGGATTCCTGCTCGGCCCGACCGACTTCGGGCGCGCCCTCCACGCCCGCCGCCACCAGCCGATGGTCGCCATCGACATCGCCGTGCCGCGCTGCATCGACCCCGCGGCGGGGGATCTCGATGGGCTCTACCTCTTCAACGTCGACGACCTCGAGGCGGTGGTGAAGGCGAACCTCGCGGCGCGGCAGGAGGAGATCGTCCGCTGCCGGCCGATGGTCGACGACGCGGTGCGCGCGCTGGAGGCCCAGCTGCGCGGGGCCGACCTCGGCCCCCTCATCGCCCGGTTGCGCGATCGGTACCAGCTGCTGGCCGCGCGCGAAGCGGACCGGATTCTCTCCGCGATGCCGGCGGCCACGCCGGCCCAACGGGAGGCGGTGGAAGCCTCCCTCCGGCTACTCGCCGGCCGGTTCGTGCACGACCAGACGCGCACGATCCGCGCCTGGGCGGAGAACGGATCGCATGCGGAGGCCCGCGACACGCTGGAGCGGCTGATGGACGAGTCGGGCCGGGACGCCGACCGTTCCGAGCCCTCCGGACCGGCCTCGTGACGCCGCGCACCGGAGATCCGGGGCTCGGCATCCGATCGCGCGTCTCGATTTCATCTTGTGCAGACGGAACTTGCGGCGCGTCCTAAATCGAATTCGCCCCTGTGGAATGTTTTTTATGTCCTGAACAACCTGCCGGGAATTAGACCGTGAAACGACATCGACTTGTGATCCGAGGCCCTTCGGGAAACCGGTCTGCGAGACATGTGGATAACGTGTTGAGACTACACCGCAACTCTTTACACATACTGCAGATGCGTTTATTTCCATAAGTTTGGAGCCTGAATGTCTCCCAACAGGAAAGTCATCATAGGGACGCGCGGAAGCGCGCTGGCGCTGGCGCAGGCGAATCTCGTCGCCCGGTCGCTCCGGAAGGCTGTTCCGGGCCTCCGCGTCGTCCTGAAAGTCATCCGCACGACGGGCGACCGTCTGACGGAGGCCTCCCTGAAGCGCATCGCAGGGAAGGGCGTCTTCACGAAGGAGCTCGAGACCGCCCTGATGGCCGGCCGGATCGATCTCGCGGTGCACAGCCTCAAGGACCTGCCGACGACGCTGCCGCGGGGCCTGCGGCTCGGGGCGGTGCCGCGGCGCGAGGACCCGCGGGACGTCTACATCGGGCGGGACGCCCGTCCGCCCGGGCGGCTGCCGGCAGGGGCCGTGGTCGGGACGAGCAGTCCGCGGCGTGCCTCCCAGCTCCGGGCGCGATTCCCTCGGCTCCGCACGGCCGATCTCCGCGGGAACCTCGGGACGCGGCTGGCGAAGCTCGCCGCGCCGGACGCCCCCTTCGCCGGGATCGTCCTGGCGCGGGCCGGCCTCAACCGCCTCGGCCTCCGCCCGCGCCACGTCCGCCCGTTCCCGCCCTCGGAGATGGTCTCCGCGCCCGGCCAGGGGGCGATCGGGATCGAGAGCCGGGAGGGGGACGCGCGCATCGCGGCGCTCGTCGCGCGGATCCACCACGCGCGGAGCGCCGCGGAGGTGACGACGGAGCGGTCCCTCCTGGCGCGACTCGGCGGAGGCTGCGCCCTCCCGATCGCGGCGCGGGGCGAGGCCCTGCCCGGCGGGCGGGGGAGGTGGTACCTGCGCACCTGGGTCGA
>CAYUME010000045.1:0-821 GCA_964445475.1 uncultured Planctomycetia bacterium | reverse complement strand
GCCTTATCGCCTCGCCCGACGGAAGCCGGGTCGTCCGCGCGCGGGCGACGGGCCGGCTCGCCGACCCCGACGCCCTCGCCGCGCGCGTCCACGCCGCGCTCATGGCCCGGGGAGGGCGGTCGGTGCTCCGGCTGGCGCTGCGCGGCTGATCCCGTTCGGAAGCCCCCCCGTTTTCCGGGATCGTTCGCCCCACGGCCCCTGGGAAACAATCGCAAACGCCAAGACACGCCAAGAGAATAGAAAAGGCGCTTGGAAGTTGAGATGGAACCCCGATCCGAAAATCCCTTGACCCCGTCCCTCTCCCGCCGCTCCTTCTGCCAATCGGCCGCCGCCGGCCTGGGCGCTGGCCGGATGCCGCGCACCGGCCGGCCCGGCGGACGCCGCCGGACGGCTGGTTCAAGGACCCCCTCGTCCGGCCCCCCGACCGGGTCGGCGACAGCCACTCGTGGGAGCACATCTGGGCGCAGATGTCGTCGATCGCCGGGGCGCTCCAGCGGCTCGGCGCGGCGCCGCTCCACCCGATGCCGAAGGCCCGGTTCATCGACGTCTTCGCCATTCGCCCCGCCGCCTGGCACGGGCAGTTCGACTGGAAAGATCCCGGGCGGGTCGGCGAGGCGTGGGCCCGGGCGGTCCAGGGGTACTGGGAGTCGCTGCCCGAGGCCGACCGGCGCCCGGACCACCCGGCGATCCGCGAGACCTTCGAGGCGATGGAAGCGGCGATCCTCGACCCGGAGACGGGAATGCCGACGCGCGGCGGGTGCACGGACCCCTCGGTCGCGATGGCGGGCCTTTTTCAGATCGCCCATGCCCACGCGGCCGTC
>CAYUME010000044.1:0-14460 GCA_964445475.1 uncultured Planctomycetia bacterium | reverse complement strand
GCAGCCCCTCGCGCTCGGCGACGTGGAAGAACTGCGCCTCGGCGATCTTGTTGGGCATGCACTCGAGCGGGCCGACGCTCACCGCGCCGTCGATCTGTCCCTCGCGCCACGCGTGCACCGCGCCGCCCACCGTCAGGACCGCCTCGCCCTCGAGCGCCTCGCGCAGGTAGGGCGTGGCGACGCGCATCAGCTCCCGGACCGGCGTGTGCGCCGGCCATCCGAGCATTTCCGCCACGAGCCGGTAGGTGCGGGACTGGATGCGCCGGCGGAGGAAGGAGCTGAACCGCGCCCCGGGCCCGGCCTCGCCGACCGCGGCGCTCATGAGGTCCGTGTACTCGATCCACTCGTTGAACGGAGCGAATCGGGAGCGGATCCCGAGCCGGGCCAGCCGGTCGATCACGAAGTCGTTGGCGAAGGGATCGCAGCGCACATAGATCTCGCCGGCGACGAGGACGGTGGGGAGCGGGCGGTCGTCGCGGACGGCCGCGAACTCCATGGCGGCGCGTTTCAGGAGGCCTGCGACGCCGAAGAGGCGGCCTCCGGCGATCTGCCAGCCTGCCGTGGCGGCGTCCAGCCGTTTCCGGCGCTGCTCCAGAATCCCCAGCAGCTCGCGGTGGCAGCGGTCGTAGACGGCGCGCGCGGCCCCGGGCTTCGTTTCCGCGGGCTGGGCGTCGTAGAGGGCCTCCAGGAGGAGGTCGGAGGCCATGAAGCCGCTGAAGACGAGGGCCGGCAGCCCCGCCGGCAGGTCCAGGAAGTAGCCCCGGTCGCTGGGCGACCAGAGGGCGACGCGGTCTCCCCAGCCGAGGCGCTCAAGGACGAGGCGGTGGAGGAGGTGGTAGACCCCGAAGCGGCAGGGGCCGCAGGTGGTCGGCATCACGAAGGCCAGGCGGCGCCCGGAGTCGCGTTCGCGCTCGAGCCGCTGCAGGAGGCTGCCCAGGGTGAGGCACATGGGCAGGCATTCCTTGCCGGAGGTGTAGCGGCGCCCGAGGCGGACGGTGTCCCGGTCGGGCATGGGGAGGGTCTCGGCGGAAACGCCGACGCTGCGGAAGACGGCGGCGAGGGCCTCGGCCGCCGGGCCCATGCGGGGGATGAGCAGGATGCGTTCCTCGGCGCGGATCGCGCGCAGCCGTGTCCCCGTTTCGGTGAGGCGGCTGAAGTCGCGGGGGGCGCCGGCGGGCCCGTTGGCGCGGAGATCCCCCTGGACGCAGTGCAGGAAGGCCTCGAGGCGCGTCTTGGTTCCCGCGTCTCCGGCGTGTCCGTCCGTCTCGATCACCACGAACGGCTTTCCTTCCATGCAGTGGGCGTAGAAGTGGAGGAGGAAGCTGTCCGGGCCGCAGGAGTAGTTGCTGCAGTAGACGCTGTAGACGCCCGGCGTCCGCCGGATCTGGTGGGCCGCGCGGAGGTTGCGCTGGCCGTAGCCCCAGAAGACGGGGTCGAAGACGGGGCCGGCGGCGTCGACGGGAAAGCAGTCGACGGGGATGGCCACCGCGCCCTGCTCGCGGAGGAGGGCGGGGACGTTCGAGTTGAGGACGGTGTTGCAGATCGTGTAGGCGCGGCCGAGGACGACGACGGGCACGACGCCGCGTGCGGCGCAGAAATCGAGGGCCCGCCGGCCGATCGCGCCGCAGGCCGCGGCGAACCGGTCCTGCGCCGCGAGCCCGGCGCGCCAGGCGGCCTCCCACGCCCCGTCCGGGCACCCGAGGTCCGCCGCGAGGCCCCGGCAGCTCGCCCGGAACGCCTCGGAGTCGAGGTTGCCCGGGCCGATGTCGATCACGGTCGAGACGAGGGTCGGCCGGTTCTCCCCCGCGAGGTCCCAGCGCAGGATGTCCGGGCTGGCCTGGGCGATGGGACAGGTCGCGGCGTGCGGCTCGCGGTGGACCCGCATCGTTCCGCGCAGCATCGGGGCGAAGAGGATGTCGGGCCGGTCGGCGGCCAGGGCGGCGGCGAGCCCGTGGTAGAGCTGCATCGGGGCGCAGAAGGGGACGTGGGCCCCCTCGATGCCGCGTTTCAGGTCCGCATGGTCCGCGCCGGTCCGGATGACGAGGTCGAAGCCCAGCGCGTGCAGGTAGGTCGCGAAGAAGGGGAAGAGTTCCTTGAGGGCGAACTCGTCGGTCAGGCCAACGCGGCGGCCGCCACGCGGGCGGCCGAGCGTCTCCGCCAGCTCCCGGACGAGCGCCTCGCGCTCCCGGAAGGGGTCCGGAGCGCGGTCGGGGAGCGTCCGGCGGCGCGTCCCCTGTTCGTGCAGCGCACAGGCCCCGCCCCACGTGAAGCGCTGGCGCACGCCGCCGACCTCCGTCGTCAGGGCGTCGATGCGGCACCGGTTGCCGGGCCCGCCGCACCCGCGGGTCGACCGGCAGACGAACGTCTCCTTCTTCTCCACGCGCGCGTCGAGGACGCGGCGGAGGTCGACCGGCGGGCGGCCGTCTCGGGGGAGCTCCCGGGAGGCCAGGAGGGCGATGCCCAGCGCGCCCACCGTCCCCGGGTTCGGCGGCACGATCACCTCGCACCCCGTCTGGCGCGCGACCGCGGCGGCCAGCGCGTCCGAGGCGAACGGCATCCCCTGGCAGAAGACGACCGAGCCGACCGGACGGCTTCCCTTCACCCGGTTCAGGTAGTTCTGGATCACCGAGTCGTAGAGTCCGGCGATGATCTCCGGCGTCCCCGCCCCTGCCGCCGCCGCCTCGTCGATGATCTCCGCCATGAAGACGGAGCAATGCTGCCCGAGGGAGACGCAGGAGGACGCGGCCAGCGCCGTCTCGCCGAGGTGGACCACGTCGCGGATGCCGGCGAACTTCCGTCCCTGCTCCTCGATGAACGATCCCGTCCCGGCGCTGCAGGCCTCGTTCATCGCGGCATCCACGACCCGCCCGCCGGCGAGGCGGATGTACTTCGCGTCCTGCCCCCCGATCTCGAAGATGGTGTCGACCCGCGGGTCGTGGTGGAGGGCCCCCTCGGCGTGGGCGGCGATCTCGTTGAGGACGTAGACCGGCTCCGGACCGCAGCAGGTGGCCAGGAGCGACCGGACGATCTCGCGGCCGCTGCCGGTGACGCCGACGCCGGAGACGGGGCCGGCACCGGCCGGTCCCTCGACAAACCTCCGGAGGAGCCCCTGGGCCGCCCCGACGGGGTGTCCGTTCGTCCGCGCGTAGGCTTCCCAGAGCACCGAGCGGGTCTCCGCGTCCAGCGCCACCGCCTTCGAGCCGGTCGAGCCGATGTCCAGACCGAGCACGATCGGCCGGGAGGGGTCGGCGGCGTCGGGGAGCGGGGGGCGGACGAGGCGTCGGACGCGCTTCCGGACGCCGGCGAGCGGCGGCTGGCGCTCCAGCGCATGGTCCGGCGGCGGAGCCAGCAGTTCGTCCAGCGGGGGGACCGCGGCGGGGGACTGCGCGGCGTGCAGCGCGGCGCCGAGCGCCTCGTGGAAGAGGCCCTCCTCCCCGGCGTCGGGCGCGGCCTCCATCCCGTGCCGGTCCAGGAACCGGCGGAAGTGCTCGCGGACGCGACGAGACCTCGAGACGCCGCCGATCAGTGCGACCGGCGACGGGCTGGTCCCCGGGCGCAGCAGCACCTGGACGTTCTCGCAGACGGCGTCGAAGAGACCCGCCAGGATCCGTCCGCGGTCCTCGCCCTTGTTAGCGAGGTGGGTCATGTCGGTCTTGAGGATCACCGGGCAGCGGCCGGAGAGGGGGAGGGCTTCCGCGACCCCCTCGGCGAGACGGCAGGCCTCCTCGAGGGTGAGCCCGAGGCGCTCGACCAGCTGCCGCAGGAAGTTGCCCGTCCCCTGCGAGCAGCGGGCGTTTTCGCGGAAGACGTCGACGGCCCCGGGGCGGAGTTCGAGGACGGCGAAGCCGTGGCTGCCGATGGAGACGAGGGTGGCCGGCCCGTCGCCGTGACGGAAGCGCCAGGCGGCGCGCAGGGCCTGTTTGGCGGGGATGCGGGGGAGAGCGACCCGGCGGCCGAGGCGCCCGGTGACGGCCGCGCCCGCGACGCCCGCCCAGCCCCACTCCCGGAGGATGCCGAGCAGGACGGGGCCGGCATCCTTGTGGTGCTCGGCGAGGGCGCGGCGGGCCGGGCGGAGCGAGGTCCCGTCACGGACGAGTTCCGCGACTTTCACCGTCTCGGCGCCGATATCGATGCCGATGAAACGCGCGTCCATGCCGTGCCCCGCCAACGGTTTTTGGAACTGCAAGAATGCACTCTTTTCGCCTGCGATAAAAGAATAATCGCGTTTCCGGGTGGGAATCCCCGCGTGGCGGAGGGGACCGCCCGGGCCCGACGACGCCTGGCGGCGGACGGCCTTTCCTCTCCTCTTCGGGAATGGGCTGCGATCGTCTCGGGAAATCCGCGGAAATCGTGGGCAGGCCGGGATTTTTGTGGTTGAACCTCCCTTTCGGCAGAGGTAGACTGGAATGCCGCATCGGGATGCGGGGAAGGAGATGGTTGCGTGCAGCCGCTGACCGTCGCCTCCGCAACGGGGGCTCCCCTGGCGGACCTACTTGCGCCTGTCGGGGCCGAGCTGGCCCGTGTCGAGGAGCTCCTCCGGTGCGAGGCGGATGCCGGTCCCGACTACGTGCGGGCCCTCTTCGCGCACACCCTCGGGTTCGGCGGGAAACGAATCCGCCCGGCCCTTCTTCTCCTTGCCGCCCGCGGTCTCGGGTGCGTCGGCGAGCGCCACGTCCGCCTGGGCTCCGTCGTCGAGCTCCTCCACACGGCCACGCTCATTCACGACGACGTCCTCGACGAGGCGCTCCTGCGCCGCCGGACGGAAACCCTGCATACCCGGTTCGGGAACGAGGCCTCCGTCCTCTTCGGCGACTATCTCTTCTCGCGCGCCTTCGTCCTTTGTCTCGAGGACGGCTCCTCCCGGGCCTGGCGCATCCTGACCCGCGCCGCGCAGGAGACGTGCCTCGGCGAACTGTACCAGACCGCCCGGCGTTACGTCTTCGAGATGGACGAGGACGCGTACCTCCAGATCGTCCGCCGGAAGACGGGGGCCCTGTTCGCCGCGGCCGCCGAGCTGGCGACGCTGGATGCCGCCGGCGGGGCGGCCGTCGCCCCCCGTCTCGTCCAGTACGGGCTTCACCTCGGGACCGCCTTCCAGATGGTGGACGACTGCCTCGACGTGACGGGCGAGGAGCGGGAGATGGGGAAGACGCTCGGCACGGACCTGGCGAAAGGGAAGGTGACGCTGCCGGTGATCCGGCTCGTCGCGGAGACCCCCGGCGCCGAGCGTCCGGCCCTGCTCGACCTGCTCACGCACATGAACGGATCGCCGGAGCCCCGGCGGAAGCTGCGCGAGCTCCTCTCCCGGCGCGGGGCGGTCGACTACGCCCTCGGGTGCGCCCGCCGATGTATCGAGGAGGCAAAGGCGGCGCTGGACGGGCTTCCCGACACGTTCGACCGGGTCCCGCTGGTCCGGCTCGCCGATCACGTGGTCAGCCGGCGGGCGTGAGCGCTGCCGCAGGGGCAGAAAAACGGGGGCGCCCCGGCGGGCGCCCCCGTTTTTCTGCAGGCGGGACGGTCCGGCTCAGGCCGTCTCCTTCTTGGACTTCGGCTTGGCGGCGGGGACGATGGGGGCCTTGCGGGCGACCATCTCCTCCGTGATCTGGAAGTGGCGGGGGTCTTTCCGCTCCGGCAGATCGAACATCACGTCCAGCATCATCTCCTCGAGGATGGCGCGCAAGGCCCGGGCCCCGGTCTTCTTCTCCTGGGCAAGCCGGGCGATCGCGTGGAGCGCCTCCGGCGAGAAATCGAGCGTCGCGTTCTCCATCTCGAAGAAGTGCCGGTACTGCCGGATGATGGCGTTCTTGGGCTCGGTCAGGACCCGGGCGAGCTGCTCGAGGGAGAGGGGGCGGACGACGGAGACGACCGGGAGGCGCCCGACGAGCTCCGGGATGAGGCCGTACTCGATCAGGTCCTCCGGCTCCACGCGCTCCAGGATGCCGCCGTAGTCGAGGTCGCCGATCGAGACCGAGTCGGAGTGGAAGCCGATCTGCTTGTGCCCGATCCGGCGCTCGATGATCTTCTCGAGGCCGTCGAAGGCGCCGCCGCAGATGAAGAGGACGTGGGTCGTGTCGACCTGGATGTACTCCTGCTCGGGGTGCTTGCGGCCGCCTTGCGGGGGGACGTTGCAGATGCTTCCCTCGAGCATCTTGAGCAGGGTGCGCTGGACGCCTTCGCCGGAGACGTCGCGGGTGATCGAGGGGTTGTCGTGGGTCCGGGCCTTCTTGTCGATCTCGTCGATGAAGACGATGCCGCGCTGGGCGCGCTCGATGTCGAAATCGGCGGCGTGGAGGAGCTTGAGCAGGAGGTTCTCGACGTCCTCGCCGACGTACCCGGCCTCGGTGAGGGTCGTGGCGTCGCCGATGGCGAAGGGGACGTCGAGGACCTTGGCGAGCGTCCGGGCCAGCAGGGTCTTGCCGCTGCCGGTGGGGCCGACGAGGAGGATGTTGCTCTTCTCGAGCTCGACCTCGGCGGTGCGGCCGCTGTCGTGGATGCGCTTGTAGTGGTTGGTGACGGCGACGGAGAGGGACCGCTTGGTGCGCTCCTGGCCGACGACGTACTCGTCGAGGGCGCGCTTGATCTCGGCGGGGGTCGGGATCCGCTTGGGGGCGGCGGAGGCCGCGGGCACGGTGCCGCCGCGCTTGCCGCCGCGGGGCTTCGCCTTCTCGATCTTGAGGATCTGGTTGCAGAGGGCGACGCACTCGTTGCAGATGTGGATGTCGGGCGGCCCGGCGATCAGGTTGTCGACCATGCCGGCCGGCTTGCCGCAGAAGGTGCAGGTGCGGTCGCCCTGGCGTTTCATGGGCCTACTTCTTCGCAGGGGCCTTGAGGGTTTCCACGACGTCGTCGACGATCCCGTACGCCTTCGCGTCGGCCGCGGGCATGTAGAAGTCGCGGTCGGCATCCCGCTCGACGCGGTCGACCGCCTGGCCCGTGTGCTTGGCGAAGAGCTCGTTCATCTTCTTCTTGAGGCGCAGGATCTCCTCGGCCTGGATCTGGATATCGGCCGCGGTCCCCTGCGAGCCGCCCCACGGCTGGTGCAGCATCACGCGGGCGTGGGGGAGGGCGTAGCGCTTCCCCTTCGCGCCCGCCGCCAGCAGCAGGGCCCCCATGCTCGCCGCCTGCCCGATGCAGTAGGTCGCCACGTCGCACTGGACGAATTGCATCGTGTCGTAGATCGCCAGGCCGGCCGTCACCGATCCGCCCGGCGAGTTGATGTACACGGTGATGTCCTGGCTCTTGTTTTCCATCTGCAGGAAGAGCATCTGGGCGATGATCAGGTTCGAGACGTAGTCGTCGATCGGCGACCCGATGAAGATGATCCGGTCCTTCAGCAGCCGGGACCAGATGTCGTACGATCGCTCCCCGCGCCCCGTCTTTTCAATCACTATCGGCGTCAGGTAGGTCATGGCTTGAGGCCTAAATATATGGAAGGGCGGTCCGGCCCTCCGGGGCTCGTCGTTCAGGATAGCGCCGCGCTCTGAAGGAGGAACGCCAGCACCTTCTCCTCCCGCAGCTTCCGCCGGAGGTCCGGCAGCTGGTCGTTCTTTTCCAGGTGCTTCTTGACCTCCTGGGGCCACCGGCCGGCGCGGGCCGCCAGCTGCGTGATGTGGTCCTCGACCTCCCCCTCCGTCACGTAGAGCTTCTCCTTGCCGGCGATGTGCTCGATCAGGAAGGCGTTCTGCATCGCCTCGGCGACCGAGTCTTTCGAGGCGGCCTGCTGCGCGGCCACCCGCTTCTCGATCTCCTCCTCCGGCACGCCCTGGAAGTACATGTCCATGGCCCAGCGGCGGAGGACCCGGACGCTCTCCTTCTCGAGGACGCCGGCGGGGAGGGTGACCTTGGCCCGCTTCCGGATCTCGGCCAGGATCTCCGCCTGGGCCCGCTGTGTCGCCTCGTGCTCCTTCTCGTGCTGGATCCGCTCCCGTACGCGGGCGCGCAGGGCGTCCAGGCCGTCGAAGCCCAGCTCCTTGGCCCACGCCTCCGTGAGCTCCGGGAGCACCCGGCGCTTGATCTCCTTGACCTTGACGGCGCGCTGGACGGCCCTGCCGGCCAACTTGGGGTCGGGATGCGCCTGCGGGATCGCGATCGGGACCTCCACGGCGTCCCCGGCCCGGCGGCCGATCAGGGCCCGGGCGAGGTCCGGGGCGGGCTGGCCGAAGACTTCCATCTGGCCGTGGACGAAGAAGGCGGCGTCCGCGGTCTGCTGGATCGGGGCCGCGTCGGCGGTCGCGCTGACGTCGGCGATCACCTGGTCGTTCTCGGCCACGCGGCCGTCGGCGGCGACGGTCAGCTCGGCCTTCGCCTCGCGCAGCTTCCCGAGGGCCTCCTCGACCTCCGCGTCGGCGACTGCCGCCGCGGGCTTATTCGCCGGGATCCCCTTGTATTCGTCGAACGTGATCTTCGGCCGCACCTCGACGGCGAAGGAGAGGGTGCAGGGGCCCCCCTCGCTCAGGGCGATCTTTTCCAGGTCCACTTCCGGGTCGTCCATCGGCTGCAGGTCGTGCTTGTCGCGGACCTCGCGGAGGGCGTCGCCAATGAGGGCGACCTTGATCTCGTTGGCGACCTCTCCCCCGAACCGCTTCTCGAGGACGCGGCGCGGGGTGTGGCCGCGGCGGAAGCCGGCCAACGCCACCGTGTCGTTCAGCTCCTTGTAGCGCTCCTCGAGGCGGGTCTTGATCGTCTCGGCGGAGACCTCGACCTTCACCTCGTGCTTGCAGGGGCCGATTTCCTTGATCTCGAGCTTGAGCTCTGTCGTCGACTGGACTTGGGTCATGGCAGAACCGATTGTACCGAAAGGGGTTGTGAGAACACCACGACGGACGGTGACGCCGGCTCACAAAAAGGACTTCTATTATATATAAAGGGCGAGAGGATAGCAGCACCCCTGTGGGGCGTCAAGGCTATTTCTCTCGGGCGTCCGGTCGTCCTGTCGGCCCCTTCCCGAGCGGGTTGTGCTTGTCGGAAGACGGTGCGAAACGTATCCTTTGGGGCGAAACCGGTCATCCCCCGGGAGGCGCTGTCGAACCATGGCTCCGCAGCCGGATCGTCCCGTCGTCCTCGCCCTCGAGCGCCCCGTGAACGCGGCCGTGAGGATCCCGGGGACCAAGAGCTACACGAACCGGGCCCTCGTGTCGGCCGCCCTGGCCTCCGGCGAGAGCCGCATCCGGAACGCCTCCGCCTCCGACGACGCCCGCCATCTCATGGAGGCCCTCCGGAAGATCGGCATCCCGGTGCGGGAGGACGCGGAACGGCAGGAGATCCTTGTCCAGGGAGGCGGGGGCCTCTTCCCCCGGCTCCAGGGGGAGCTCTTCCTGGGGAATGCCGGGACGGCCATGCGGTTCCTGCTGGCCCTCGTCACCCTCGGCCGGGGGCACGTGGTTCTCGACGGCAGCGCGCGGATGCAGGAGCGGCCGATCCGGGACCTCGTGGAAGCCCTCAACGCCCTGGGCGGCCAAATCCGGTGCGTGCGGGAGAACGGGTGCCCCCCGGTCGAGGTCGAGGCGCGCGGCCTGATGGGCGGGCGGGCGGTCCTCCACGGCGGGGTCAGCAGCCAGTACGTCTCCGCGATCCTCCTGGCCGCCCCCGCGGCCCGGGGTCCCGTCGTGCTGGAGATCGACGGGGAGCTGACCTCGAAGAGCTACGTGGACATGACCATCGCGACGATGCGCGCGTTCGGCGCGGAGGTGAAGGCGGAGGGCTACCGGCGCTTCGAGGTCGACCCGAGGCGGCCGTACCGCCCGGCCGACTACGGGGTGGAGCCGGACGCGGCGGGCGCCAACTACGCCTTCGCGCTGGCCGCCGCGACCGGCGGCCGGGTACGCGTCTACGGGCTCGGCCGCGACTCCGTTCAGGGCGAGCTGCGCTTCGTCGACCTCCTCGCCCGGATGGGCTGCGCGGTGGCGCGCGAGGCGGACTGGACGGAGGTGCGGGGGCCGGCGGAGGGGGCGAAGCTGACGGGGATCGACGCCGACCTGAATGCGCTGCCGGATTCGGCGCAGACGCTGGCGGTGCTGGCGCTCTTCGCGGACGGGCCGACGACGATCCGGAACGTCTCGAACCTGCGGGTGAAGGAGACGGACCGGATCGCGGCGCTGGCGGCGGAGCTGGGAAAGCTCGGCGCGGGGGTGGAGGAGCGGCCGGACGGCCTGACGGTGACGCCGGCGGCGACCTACCGGCCGGCGTCGATCGCGTCCTACGACGATCACCGGATGGTGATGAGCTTCGCGCTGGCCGCCGTGCGCATCCCCGGCACGGTGCTGTTCAACCCGGCGTGCGTCTCGAAGAGCTTTCCCGAGTTCTTCGACGTGTTCCAGTCGCTGGGGGTGGGGTTGAATCGGGCGTGAGCGCGCGGGCGCGCCCTCCCGCTGCATGCGCGAAGACCGCGCCATCGGCGCCGTGAACGATGCAAGCCGTATGCGGGAAAGGCCTTGTGGCGATGTCGATGGCCGGGGTGCGCGTCCCGGGTCTTCCTTCGGCCACAGGGACCTCCCGGATTTCCCAATCTTCCCGACATATCCGGTGCGGACGCCGCTCTTACGGGTAGGCTGGCGTCCCGAGCCCCTTTCCCGGAGGCCCCCGTGTCCCGTCTCCTGGTGCTCGCTTCCCCCTGTCTCGCCTTTTGCGCGTTGAATGACGGACTGTCTTCCGCCGCCGAGTTCCCGACCCCGGACGATTTCGTGTCCGTTTCCGGCCCCGCCTCGCCCCATGTCGCGTACGCCCTTCGCCGGGAGCCCGCCGGTCTCGATGTTGTTGTCGAGGCGGACGGCTTTGCGGCGGACGGCTCCGACATTTCCGTCAGCGCAGGCCTCGCCGCGGCGAAGCGGGTCGTTCTCGGGCCGAAGGAGGCGACGATTCAGAAGGGTCGGGGATCCGCACGCTTCGCCTTCCGCGTCCCGGCCGCCGCGCTCGTTGCGGGGGAGGCCGACTGGGCCGGGCTCCGTTTCGGGCTGGCCGTCGCCTGGTCCGGCGGCGCGCTCGGTCAGGACCGCCAGCGGGAGCGGTTCCGGCACGCCTGCGGCGCGTCCCACGCCGGCCTCTCCGCGGACGCGGCCGACTGGCTCCCCTTCGACCTGGCCGCCCACGCGGCGATGGTGCGCGACCTGAAGAACCGCATCTGGGTGGAGGTCGAGCAGCCGATGGCGGGCAAGGCGACGGTCGTCATCGAGGACGAGGCCGGGCGCCGCGTCCGCAACCTCGTTTCGGGGGCTCCGGCGGCCGCCGGGAAGCGACGCGTCGAGTGGGACGGGCAGGACGAAGAGGGGAAGATCGTCGCTCCAGGCGCCTACCGCTGGCGGTCGATCCACCATCCCGGCATCACGCCCGAGTACCTCTTCTCCTTCTGCAACGACGGGCGCCCCGGCTGGCGGACGGGCTCGGGAACGGACATGTGGGGGCCGGATCACAGCGCGCTCACGGCCGCGGCGGCCGGCAGGGAGTGGACGTTCTTCGGCGGGTGCTGTGCGGAGTCGGGCTACGCGATGGTCGCCGTCGACGCCCAGGGCGTGAAGCGGATGCACTACAACGCGGTCCACGGGACCGGCATCGAGAAGGTCGCGCTGGCCGCGGACGGGGAGGTGCTCTACGCCGCCCACGACGGCTTCGCCTGGGGGCAGCACGTCGACCGGTCGAAACCGGGCTGGAAGGCGGCGCAGAAGATCACGGTCACGCGGTTCCATGCGGCGGACGGGCGCCTCGTCGAGTTCCCCGGCGGAAAGAAGTTCATCGAGGCCGCCGTGCTGGAGGTGGGGCCGGGGTCGGCCCGCCCGGAGCTCAAGGAGCACAACCTCGGCGGGCTGGCGGCGGCGGGCGGGAAGCTCTACGTGTCGTGCCGGGCCGAGCACCGGATCCTCCTCCTCGATGCCGCGACCGGGGGCAGGACCGGCGAGATCAGGCTGGAGTCGCCCGGGTCGCTGGCGGTCTCGGGCGGGGCGATCCTGGCCGTCTCCGGCACGGCGGTCGTCAAGGTCGACCCCGCCTCCGGCGGCGCGTCGCCGCTCGTCCCCGCGGGGGCGCTGGATCCGGCGGGGATCGCCGCGGACGCGTCGGGGGCCTTCTACGTCAGCGACGCGAAGGGCCACCAGGTGCGCGTCTTCGACGCGGCGGGCAAGCCCGTGCGCGTTCTCGGGAAGCCCGGCGGGCCGTACGTCGGGACGTACGACCCCGAGCGGATGGTCAATCCTTCCGGCCTCGCCGTGGCCCCGAACGGCTGGCTTTGGGTGACGGAGGACCGGTGGACGCCGAAGCGGCTCGCCGCGTGGGACCCGAAGACGGGGAAGGTGGTGAAGGAGAAGTTCGGCCCGACCTCCTACGGGGCGCCCGGCGCCGGCTTCGACACGTCGGATCCCACGCGATGGGTCGGCCAGGGCGCGTCGTGGCAGCTGGATCTCGCGGGGAAGACCGCCGCCTGCCGCAGCATCCTCGGGTTCGTCCCCGGCAGCCTGATGCACTGGCGGTTTCTCCGGCAGGACGGCCGGACGTTCCTGTATGGCTCGGGGCAGTCGAACACGCTCTGCGCGTGGAAGCCGGACGGATCGCTGCGGCCGCTCGCCTGCTTCGGCTCGGCCCACCATTTCAGCTACAGCCGGGACTGGAACCCGCCGGCGGCCTTCGTGGAGGCCTACCGGAAGGCCTATCCCAACGAGAAGTACCAGGCGGGCCAGCACGGCCGTCCCAACCACGGTCCCGGCGTCCTCTGGGTCGACCGGAACGGCGACGGCGACATGCAGGCGGAGGAGTTCGAGTTCTCGACGAATGCGAACGCGATGGGGAGCGGCGCCTGGGGGCACGACCTCCTCGACCTGACGATCCGCGTCCCCGTGACCGTCGGCGGCCGGCCCGCGATCGCCGTCCTGAAGCCCGACGGCTTCGACGCGCGCGGCGTGCCGAACTACCCGCGGCTGACGGAGGCCGTCGCCGCCGCCGTCCCGCTCCGCGACGTCCCCCCGACCCACTACCGCGGCATCCAGGTCGAGTCCGCCGTCGACCGGTGGGGGAACGTGATCCTCAAGACCGACCCCGCGATGACCTGCTTCGCGCCGGACGGGTCGCTCCGATGGCGCTACCCCAACCGCTGGTCGGATGTCCACGGGTCGCACGACGCGCCGCTGCCGGAGACCGGGGTGATGCAGGGGACGCTCTTTTTTCTCGGCCTGGCGCCGCTCGACGAGAAGGCCGACGTGGCGATCCTCAACGGCAACCACGGGCGCTTCTTCGTGATGACCTCGGACGGCCTCTACCTCGACGAGATGTTCAAGGACGTTCGCATGGGGGGCGCGCTCGACGCCACGCTGATCGGCGGCGAGTGCTTCGGCGGGTTCTTCGCGAAGTCGGAGCGCGACGGGGCCTACTACCTCCAGAGCGGCCACACCGACTACCGGATCTTCCGGATCCACGGGCTCGACCGCGTGAAGCGCGGGCAGGGGATGGTCGCCGTCTCCGCGGCCCAGGCGGTCGCCGCAGACAACCGTCAGAAGCGCCAGGCGGCCGAGGCGCGCGAGGCCCGTGAGGCCTCCGCCCCCTTCCGCGCCAAGCCCCTCGAGATCAACGGCCACGACAACGACTGGGGCGGCGAGCCGACCCTCCGCTGGGACAAGTCCGGCCAGTTCCCCGTCCGCGTCCGCGTCGCGGTCGACGACGCCAGCCTCTTCCTCCACTACACGGTGGCCGACGCCTCCCCGTGGGTGAACAACGGGAAGGACGCGACGCTCCTCTTCAAGACCGGCGATTCGGTGGACTTCCAGATCGGGACGGACCCGGCCGCCGACCCGAAGCGGACGGGGCCGGTGCCGGGCGACCTGCGGCTGCTGATCGCGCCGTTCGAGGGGAAGGAGGTCGCCGTCCTCTACCGGCACCGCGTGCCCGGGGCGAAGGACCCGGTCACCTTCACCTGCCCCTGGCGGAGCGAGAGGGTGGATGTCGTGAAGCGGCTGGAGGGAGCGAAGATCGCCGTGGTGCGCGAGAACGGGCAGTACCGGGTGGAGGCGGCGATCCCGCTCGCGGAGCTGGGGCTCGCCGCGCCGGCCGGGAAGTCGTTCCGGGCGGACGTCGGCGTGATCTACGGCGATCCGGACGGGACGATCAACATGCTCCGCTCGTACTGGGCCAATCCCGCGACGGGGCTCGTGAACGACGTGCCCGGCGAGATCATGCTCTCACCGCACCTGTGGGGGACGCTGCGGTTCGAGGCGCGGTAGGGGACGCGCACGTCCCGCCGCTCGCGAAAGCGCGCGGGGCTTCGGCGGGACTCGCGCCCTCCCGCGTGTGACGCGCCCCGCGCGGGAACGTGTTTCGCTGGAATCCAGGGAGACGCCACGATGAAGCCGGGTGGAATCGTCCTGACGCTGCTGGCGGCGGCCGCCCTGCCCGCGGCCGCCGGGCCCCTCGCCTGCGACGGGATCCTCGGCAACTCGGGGGAGAAGGGGGGGGCGCTCGTCCGCTTCGGTCCGTCGCCGCGCCGCG
>CAYUME010000043.1:0-14649 GCA_964445475.1 uncultured Planctomycetia bacterium | reverse complement strand
CAAGGACCTGGTGATGAAGGATTTCGAGCTGCGCCTCTCGTTCCGCTGCAACGCGTAGAACAACTCGGGCATCCAGTACCGCTCGACGCGCATCGAGGGGAAGGCGGGCGACAAGAACGCCTGGCGCGTCCGCGGCTACCAGCACGAGATCCGGAACGAGACGAAGCTCCCCAGCGTCTCCGGGTTCATCTACGACGAGGGCGGCAAGCGCGGGCGCATCTGCCTCGCCGGCGAGAAGGCCGTCTGGGGCGAGGACGGCAAGAAGCAGGTGCAGGAGACCTTGATCACCGCGGAGGAGTTCGAGAAGCTCTTCAAGCTCGACCAGTGGAACGACGTGGTGATCGTGGGCAAGGGTCCCCGCATCCAGCACTATCTCAACGGCCGGCTGATCCTGGACTTCACCGACGACGCGAAGCTCGAGCTGACGGAGGGCATCCTGGCCCTGCAGCTCCACGCCGGCAAGCCGATGTGGGCCGAGTACAAGGACATCCGCATCAAGGAGCTGAAGTAGCGCGCCGGGCCCGCTACTCCCGGGCGCCGCGCTTCTGCTTCCGCTTCTCCCGCGCCCCGGGCGGCTCCGCCTGCCGGTCGTCCCACGCGTCCCAGAGCGCCTGGAGCTCCTTCACGGACGACGGCCCCAGGCTGCAGCCGCCTCCTCGCGGCAGGCTCAGGGTCCGTCGCCGATCTCGAACGAAACCGTCCCGGTCGCCGACAACGGCAGCCAGATCACGATCGCCTCCCGGCCGGCGGCATCCAGCTCGATGCCCGTGCGGTAGTCCGTGCCCCGCGCGGCGACCCGGCCGTTGATCTTCAGCGACACCGCGCCGTCCGGACCGCCCCAGGGGGCGATGACGAAGGCCGGATTCTCCAGCGGCTGATCCCGGCTGGCGCGAAGCGTGAAGGCGACCGGATCGGCGGTCTTCACGAATTTGAAGGCGCGTTCCCGTTTCTCGTAGCCGCGGGAGACACAGCCGCGGGTGTCCTGCACGTCGGGCGCGAAGTTCCACGAGCGGTTCAGGGCGGTCAAGGCGCCGGCCGGCTTGTCGGTCAGGCCATACAGGACCATGGCCTCGATGTGGTTGCCGCGGGTGTGGCGCAGCTCATGGAACGTGGCCGGGCACGCGGACGACGGGCGGTCCCGGGTGTTGACGCGCGTGCCGTCGCTCGGAATGAGCTGCACGGGATAATGATTCCAGCCCCGCCACCAGACGTCGCGGTGCAAAAACGTCTCGCTCCCGGCGCCGATCTCGCCGATCTCGAACTGCTGGGTCCGGCCCTTGAGGTTGATGAGCTGGAGATTCCAGTCGCCCTCGCCCTTCCGGGCGGGCGGGCCGCCGCGACGGAGGGTCGTGGTGCGGCCATCCGGGCTGGCCAGAATCACGGCGTCGTCATGCATCACGTCCTCGGTGGCCTGGCCCGGGTGGCAGAGGATCTCGTTCTGGTTCAGCTCCGCCGTGATGGCCTTGTCGGTGTTGTTGTGCACCCTCTGGTGGCGGACGGAGACGCCGTCCGGGTAGATCGTCCAGTACTCGTCGGACCAGATGCCCCGGCCGTTTGCGTCGAGCGCGGGCCAGCGGTAATCGATGGACGCCGACGCGTTCCGCCAGTGCACCACGACGCGCGCGTCGGTGCGCTGGAGGATGCGGGCATGGGCATAGCGGCAGAGCATGTCGGACATGTGCTCGTAGCATTGGTGCTCCTTGCCGTCGTAGCGCTCCGCGCCCTGATCGTTGCTCCAGATGCCGTCCGGGCCGGGCGCGGTGACGAGCGACGGCAGGTAGCGCGTGCCGCGCCAGAAGACGTAGCGCCACGGCGTGTCGGCAAACGTCACCACGATGTCCGCGAAGTCGCCCACGCGCCAGAGCCCGTCCCATTCCGGGCTGTACCGGAGCGTCCGGCATTCGGCGCGGAATCCCGGCGACACGTCCGGCCCGGCGGGCAGCACCCACGGCTTCAAGGGACGCGCCCCGGCCGGCTTCAGCGCGGCGTGCTCCGCGCTCACCTCGGACGCGCCCAGCGCCCGGTCGAACAGCTGCACCTCATCCAGCAGGCCGCTGAACACCATCGCCGTCTGGAACTGCCGGGTGACCGCGCGCTCGGCGAAGAGCGGATGCTGCCGCAGGGACCGTGTCATGCCGAGGCTCAGGTCCGTAGTCGCTGCGTCCGCGAAGGCGGACGCCCCGGTCGCGCTCGCCGCGGGCTTGCCATTCAGATAAACGACCGCCGCCGCGCCGCGTGGGGCGACAGCGGCGACATGCACCCACTCGTAGAGCGGAACGCGCTCGGTGATCACCGACCGGACCGCGTCGCCGCTGCCGGTCCTGAATTCCACCTGGCCCTGGGCGTTGACGCCGAGCAGGAATCCCTTGTTGCCGTCCAGGCGGTCCACGATCGCGGCGAGATGAAAGGGATACTCCTGGATCGCGATCCACGCGGAGACGGTGAACCCGCCGTCAAGGCTCGGACCCTGCGCCGCCGGCAGCGTGACGACGCTGCTGTAGGAATCGAACGAAAGGCAGGAGCCGGACACCCCGGGGCGCCAATAGGCCTCCACGCCGCCGATGTCGCAGGCGGTGCCGGTTTGCTGTTCCGTGGTCGAAAAGCCCGCGCCTTCGTCGAAGCGCCAGTGGCGGACCCGGTGGCTCGTGCGTCCGGACTTCAGCGGGGGGCCGGTCACGGGACGCTCCGAAGCCCGGGAGAGCCGGGCCGGGCGAAACGCGGTTTCGCGGATGCCCTCGGGCGTGAGCTGCAGCGTCTGTTCCGTCCGATTTGCCGGGTCGTTCCAGTCGTCGAGGCGGGTGCAGCCGTTTTTCACCGTGCGGACCACCCGGCCGTCGGCGTGGATGGCGAAGGTCTCCTCCGCGTACTCGGCATAGAACGGCGCGGGGTTGCCGGCCTCGTTGTAGGCGGCGCGGAAATCGATGAACGACGGCTTCGTGATGTCCGGCGCGTAACGCCAGAGGACGGTGACGCACCCGTCCGCCTGCGCGACGAGGGCGGCGTGGCCGGCGATGTTGTGATTGTCCGGGCGCTCGTCCGGCCCGTCCCCCTTGCGCGGAATCAGCCGGGCCACGGAGTGCGGGCTGCCGCCGAGCGGCATCCAGCGGGGTTGATACCCCTGCTCGCGGCCGAAGACGAGCTGCCCGCGCTGCGGCAGCTCGACGACGAGGTCCGCATAGGCCCCGGTGAACCCCTGATCATCATACGGCAGCCGCGTGGAGTAGGCCTTGATGCGGGCTGGAGAAGCCTCTCCCGCGGCAAGCGCGATCGGCGCGATCCAGGCCGCGCCGCCGAGAAACAGGGACAGGAATGCCCTCATGGAGTGGATTTCCTCTTCGCGGCCTTGGGCTTGGGAGCCGGCACGTGCGACGCGTCAACGATCTGCCGGGCGGCTTCGAGCCGCTCGCGCAGCGCGGGATAAGGCACCTCCTGCACGCTCCCCCGGCTGTCGATGGCCAGGCCGGCGGCGATGGCGGCGCTCTGGCTCAAGGCCATGAAGACCGGCTCCATGCGGATGGAGCCGTGCGCCACATGCGAGGCGGAAAGGCAGATGGGAGAGAAGAGGTTCTCGCACTGTCCCCGGGGCGGGATGATCGAGCGATAGGAGATCCCGTACGGCCTGGGCGGGACCTGCCAGATCACGCCGTCGTTCTGCGCCTTGCCGTTCTCCGTGACGAAATGCTGCACCACGTGCGAGTCCATGCCGAAGGACCCCAGCCCCACCGGGTCCGGCGCGGCGCGCTGGCCTTCGCAGTCGAGCTGCGTCATGACGTAGTCGCCCACCATCCGCCGCGCTTCGCGGATGTAGATCATCCACGGCCAGCCGCCGTTGTCGGTAAACTCGTCTTTGGGCAGACCGTAGGCCGCCGTCCGCTTGCGGATGGCCTCCGGCACGCGCGGATGGTTCGCCATCGTCCAGAGGAAGCCGCGGATGTAGGTCTCATGCTCCTGCTCGATCTCGCGACGGCGCTCGTAGCCGGCTTCGGGATAGTCCCAGTTGGCCCCGGGATAATCCGAGCCGACCGCGTGCATGTTGTTCCAATCCACCTTCTGCCCGCCCGCAAGCGGCTCGATGAGCGCGGGCAGGCGCAGGTCGCCGGCGTCGAAGTTCCGCAGCAGCAGCTCATGGTCGATGTCGCGGTAGCCGGGCGGTTTTTCAATGGGGATGCGGTTCGCGGGATCGGTCGTGAGGCAGACGCGGTAGTTGTAGGCCTGGATCTTCCGGTCGCCCTGGCCGTTCCGGAGGCCTTCGATGCGGTGAATGTGCGGCAGCAGGCCGCTGGCGGGGTCGCCGGGCTTCACATAGGCGTCCACGTCCTTGACGAAATGATCCTTGTTGCCCTGGCGATAGTGGACGCGCGGCTGGGTGTCTCCGCGCCGCACGCCGGCCAGCGTCTCGCCGTATTGGCTCTCCGGCTCGCGCCCGACGGTGCTGGTCACGCCCGCCGCCGCCATGAGATCGCCGACGTAGGTCGCATCGATGAACATCCGGCCGCGGTAGGTCTTGCGGCTGAGCGTCGTGATGGCCGTGATGCGCCGGCCCTCCATCGTCACGCCCCGGCCCGGCGTGCGGTCGAGCCTCTCGTTGTAAACCACGGCGACCCCCGCGGCCGCGATCATCTGCTCGAACACCTGTTTGCCGACGCGGGGCTCGAAGCTGCGGACATAGTCCGTCCCGTAGGCCTTCGCGATGCCATCGTAGAACTCGGAGGCGATGCCGCCAAAGGTGTTCCGATAGCCGAGAAAGTCCGTCGCGCCGAGTCCGCTCGAGCTCATGCCGCCGGGGAAGCCGGTGGGATTCACCCAGATGACCGAGCGCCCCTCGCGCCTGGCGGATATCGCGGCAACGACCGCGCCGGACGAATCGCCGTAGACCACCAGATCGTAAGTCGTGTCCGGCGCAGGCGGCGGCGCGGCGCCCTCGGCCGCCTGCAGCGCGGACGGTGGCGCGAGCAGCAGGGCGGCGAGACATGCACGTGCGGGTTTCATGGTCGTGGATGCTCCGCGGGTTTTCATCTTCCGTCACTTCGCATAGTCCGCGCCGGTGAGACTCTTCAAGACGGACTGCTGCCAATCGCGGAGCTTGGCATGGAGTCGATGGACGCGTTCGGGGTGCTGATCGGCGAGGCTGGCTTTCTCGGCGGGATCGGCTTCGAGGTCGAACAGCTCGGTTTGGGGCGCGGCGGACTTCTTGCCGTCGTGGACGACGAGCTTGAAACGGCCTTCGATGATCGCACGAGTGCCAAGGAAGTCCGCATCAATAAGGTTGCCGGGGTGGCGGAGGTTCTTGAAGTCGCGAGTCGCCTTGCCGCCGGCGAGCTTGACGAGCGGGGTGGTGCCTTCCTGCAGTTTCGGGTCGATGTAGGGCGGCGCGTTCGCGGCGGTGAGGCGCGCGATGTTGTAGTCCCAGAAAAGGATCGGCGACGGGCGCCCGGTCATCCTGCCGTCGAGCAGCGGCGTGAGGTCAGTCCCGTCGAGCGGACGGTCCGGCAGCGGCTGGCCGGTGAGCGCGCAGAGGGTGGGCAGCAAATCGCTGGTCGTCGCGCGAACGGTCGTGGTGCGCGGCTGCTTGATGCGCGCGGGCCACTCGATGAGGCCGGGGACGAGCGTGCCGGCCTCATAAAACGTCCCCTTTGTGCCGCGATGCGGCGAGGCGAGCGAGGCGTCGGGCGAGGTGCCATTATCGCCGCAGTAAAAGAGCAGCGTGTCGTCGCGCAGACCGGTGGCCGCAAGGTGCTTCCTCAAGGTGCCGATGGCGCGATCCATCGCGGTGATCTCCGCGTAGCGCTCGCGCAGCACCTCGCCGAGCGGCCGCGTGACCTGGAGGCCGGTTTCGTTCGAGGTCAGGCGGACGTTCTTTGCGTATTTTGAAGGCAGGTTGTCGTAGAGCGCGAGATCGGCCGGCAGACCGCTGTACGGCTCATGCGGCGAGCCGAACCACACGATGGTGAAAAACGGTTTCCCCTCGTTCCGCGCGCGGTCGATGAACTGAATCGCTTCGCGCACGAGGATCTCGGAGCTTTCGCCCTTGAAGACTTCGGGCGCGCCGCCGTTGCGCGAGAGCGACGGATTCAGCTCAAAGAAGTTGTCGTGCGAGAGCCACTCGTGAAAACCCATCGCACCCGGATTTGTCGGCGAGCCGGCCTTGACCGTGCCCACGTGCCACTTGCCGAAATGTGCGCAGTGGAAGCCCGCCTTGCGCAGCACGTGCGCCACGGTGATCTCCTCCGGCCGCAGCGACCAGCCCGGCGTGAAGACGCCCATGCGGTTCGGATGCCGTCCGGTGAGGAAACTCGCCCGCGTCGGCGAGCAGCTCGGATGCGCCGCGTAAAAGCACTCCATCCGCAACCCCTGCGCCGCCATCTCATCGAGCACCGGCGTCTTCACGTGCGGATGCCCGTGATACCCCGTCTCCTCCCAGCCGTGATCATCGCCCATCATGAGGATGATGTTGGTCTTTTGCCCCGGAGCATCGGTGGCGTGCAGCGCGGCCAGCGGTGCGAGCAGCAGGGCGGTGAGGAGGGTGAGGGTGCGTTTCATGGCTGTTCCTTATGTAATCATTCCTTCCGGACCGTGACATAGTAGGCGCTGCATAGTGCCTTGCCGGCTTTGTCGAGCAACGTGGCTTCGATGTCGGCGGGGCCGGCGGTAACGGCAACCGTAAAGACCTTCACCGTTTCCGCATCGCCGACATCGGCCGTCTGGACTTGGCCGGCGATCTTCAGTTCGACCCGAACGACCGGTAACGCTTTTGGGTCGCCCTTGTAAAGCGTGCCGTTGACAGGACTGCCATCCAACCAGGCATCCACGACCTTCTTATCGGTCGGAACGCCGGCGATGGGCGCTTGCAGTTCGCGTGGCCAGCGGCGCACTTCGATCCGATAGTTGCCCGCTTCGGCAAACCGGACGGGCCAGCGGCCAAAAGCGGCCTTACCGGCGGCTACGGCACCTTGGTTCCACGGACAGTTTCCCTGGGTCGTGAACCAGTCTTCGCTGCAGAGTTCGACTTCCGGCGCGTTGGTTGTCCCGAGGATGGGCCGGCCGCGCCAGCCCTGGTCGTTGGCGCTCACATCCGCCCAATACGTCTGATAGGCGGCGTGCAGTTGGTTGACTACCGCCGGATTCTCATCGGCCATGTTGCGGCGCTGGCCGGGGTCGCGGGTCATGTCGTAAAGCTCCCGGTCATTCACCAGCCGCCAGCGGTCCGTCATCACGGCGCAGCCCTTTCCGAATGCCGGCGGTGGCGCATTCGGACCGACATGGTTGTTCGGCGCACCCATCACGAGTGTCCGTTCCGACCACTCCGCACGAGGACCGGCCAGCAACGGCTTGAGGCTGACGCCGTCGAACTTAACCGGCTTGGGCAGTTGCAGCGCGCATAGGTCCGCCAGCGTCGGAAGCAGGTCCAGGTGCGCCGCCAGTCGATCTACGGTAGCCGGCATATTGAATCCGCCGGCTGGCCAATACAGGAAACATGGGACCCGATGCCCGCCGTCATACGGGGAACCTTTCTTGCCGTTCATCCCGGCGTTGAAGACTATTTCACCGTGTGCCGTGCCGTTGTCCGTGAGAAAGACCAGCAACGTGTTGTCGGTCAATCCTTCTTCCTTCAAGAACTGCCGCAGCCGGCCGAGGTTCTGATCCATGCGGGCAATCGTGGCGAAAAAATCGCCGGGCACATCCTTGCCTTGGTGGGGTTCGGCCTGCTTTGGATCCGGGAGGCTGCACGGATTGTGCGGATTATAGAGGGCGAGGTAGGTGAAGAATGGCCGCCCCTTGTTTTCGCGGATGAATTGGATTGCCGCGTCGAAGAACACATCGCCCTCGAACCCGGGACGCGGTGGCTCCTCCCACCGGCCGTTGTGCATGTAGCGGTCGTTGACGCGATCGTTGCCCCAGGAGTCGGTTGTGCAGCCGGTACCGCCGTCGCCGTGACCGAGCCATTCGTCAAACCCGCGGTCGATCGGCCGGTAGGGATAGTTCGTGCCGAGGTGCCACTTGCCGAAGTGGCCGGTGCGGTAGCCGTTGTGGCGGAAGCAATCCGCCATCGTCACTTCGTCGTCGCGCAGCATGTTGCGGCCATTGACGGTCCCCCAGCCGCCCACGCGATGGGCGTAGCGGCCGGTCATCAACGCCGACCGGGTCGGCGTGCAATACGAGTCCACATGGAAATTCGTGAACTGCACGCCTTCGCGCGCCAACCGGTCCATGTTCGGCGTCTTGAGGATTGGATTGCCGGTAATGGACAAGTCGCCATAGCCCTGGTCATCGGTAAGCACAAGGATCACGTTGGGTTTGGATGCGGGTCCTGCCGTCTCGGCGGCACCGCAGATCATGGCCAGCGGTGCGAGCAACAGGGCCGTGACAAAGGACTTCATGGGCCTGCTATCTCCAGTCTATCTTGGCGGTCTGGGTTTCCAGGTCCAGTCGCACAGACGCATGGGCAAATTCACGCGTGTAGACATACCCCGTCCGAACGGCCGGCCCGCGGGGCGCACCCAACGGGCGATCAAACTCGGGCGGATGCGTCATCCAGACCTTGCTCTTCTTCGCGTCGTAGCCGTCGTGCGCACAGAAATAACTGTGCTTCTCAACGCAGACGAGAAAGATCGCCAACAAGTACTGAAACCGTCGCGTGGCCGCCTGGTCGCCAGTCAGGGACTTGCGTATCTCATCCGTGCGCTGCCGGTTCGCCGCCCCCTCATCGGAGTCTTCCTCGCCCAGTCCGGCCGTGAAGGCGATGAGGTAGCCCTGCCGGGCCGCCTCCTGAAAGGCCGCGATACCTTTGGTTACATAGTCCTTTAACGGGACGTTCCCAACCGTGGTCTCAAATGCCTCTATGTAAGAACCGTCAAACGCCCGCAGGCGGCTTATGCCCGAATCCGGAAAGCGCGCCCGCAGCACATTGGCCACCAGGAGCTTCTCCGGCCCCAACATCCGCCGCGCCTCTTCCATCATGGTCGTGTAGCCGTCCACCACTCCGGCCTTCTTCTTCTCACCGATTTCATTCCGGAGGTAGCCTGGTTCCAAGACCTTGATGTTGCCGTCGAAAAATAGCCCATCCATGGACGGCTCGGCACAGACCCGCTTGGCGCTGGCGAGCCACCAGTCGCGCACCTTTGCATTCGTCAGGTCGTAGGCCGGAACCTGATTGCGCACGAGTTTCTCGTTGCCGTCACGCCCGACCAGAAACGCGCCTGGCATATCTGCCAACGAAGCGTTGGCGGCATAGCCGCCGTAGTGCACAATCACGTTACGGTAATACAACACCTTCGTTGCCGGGTTGCTCTTCTTGATGGCACGCGCCGCCGCCAAAACGCCCTCCTCGGTCGAGCCGTACTCCTTGTTCCCTGTGCTTTTTTCGAGGGTGACAAGCGGGAAGGAGGCCAGGTGGCGAATCTCCTCGGCCGTAAACGCGGTGTCCTTCCGGATGTGCATGTAGCGCGGCACGTGGCCCCAGGAAAACGAGGGGAATTTGTCCGGGTGCGCTGAAGGGTCAGCAGCGAGCCATGCGGCCAGCGGAAGGAGCAGGAGGGTGAGTAGGAGCGAGAGCGCCTTTTTCACCTTTGGTCTCCAGTATGTGGAATCGTTCGTCTCATTTCTTCTCGGTTCCCTCTTTCTTCTTCGCGGGTTTGGCGGCCCCTTTGCCGTCCTGCGGCTGGCCGGTCTTTCCGGCGGCATCGCGCGCGGGGCTGGGCGGGAGCGATTTCGCCCAGTCGGTTGCTTTAGCCGTGAGTGCTCGCACCACATCGGGATGCCGCGCGGCGAGGTCGTGCTCCTCGCCGATATCCTGCGGGATGTTGAAGAGCTGCGCGCCGGTGCCGTTGTGGTTCACGAAGAGCTTCCAGTCGCCATCGCGCACGGCGAGCATCGGCGGCATGTAGCCGTCCGCGGCGCCTTGCACCCCGAAGAGCCACTCCCAATGCAGCGGCTTCGTCCGGGGGCGCGAGGTGCCCAGCCAGATGTCGCTCACGTCCTCGCCATCGGGCCGGATATTCGCGGGCACGTCCACGCCGGCGAGTGTGCAGATCGTCGGCAGGAAATCCACGCCGCCGGTGACGCTGACCTCGTCGCGGCGGCCGGCAGGCACATGACCCGGCCAGCGCACCAGGCCGAAGGTACGGATGCCGCCCTCGTACATCGAGCGTTTGCGGGCGCGCAGCGGGCCGGTGTTTCCTACGCCGGCATTGGCGGCGTTGCCGATGCGGTAATCCTCCGGACCGTTGTCACTCGAAAAGAAAACGATCGTGTTGTCCGCGAGTTTCATCTCGTCGAGCGCCGCGAAGAGCCGGCCGACCTGGGTGTCGAGGTCGGTGAGCGATGCGCAGAAGACCTGCGTCTGGCTCTTCAGGTCCTTCGCCTTGCCGAGGTATTCCTGCATCCATCGGCCGAAGCCCGGCGCGGTCGCGCTGGGCGCGAGATCCGCATAGACCGCGAGCTGCTCCGGCGTGGGCTTCAGCGGCGCATGCGGCAGCAGCGTCCAGACGTTCACATAGAACGGCCCGTCCTTGTGCTCACGGATGAACGCGATCGCCTTGTCCACCATCAGCGCCGTGGACCTGGCGCGGAAGAAGGGGTCTTTCTGTTCGTCGCCGAGCGCCGGGCCGGAGGAGTTCACGGTCTTCGAGACGTCGAAACCGTATTGCTCCGGGGGCGGTGCGCCGGTGCCGCCGCCCAGGTGCCATTTGCCGAAATGCGCCGTTTTGTACCCGGCCGTCTTCAACAGGTCCGGCAGCGTGGTCACGTCGGGGTCGAGCCAGTTCGGCATGGAGCGGGCTTCGTTGGTCTGCGCATCGGCGAAGTGACCCTGCACATGATGGCGTGCGGGACTGTGCGCGGTCAGGAACGCCGCGCGGCTCGGCGAGCAGACCGTGGCCGCGACGTAGAACTGCCGGAACCAGGTTCCCTGGGCGGCGAGCGTGTCGAGGTGCGGCGTCTTCACGTACGGATGCCCGGCAAAGCGCGCGTCGTTCCAGCCCTGGTCGTCGGTGAGGATGAAGATGACGTTGGGCTTGCCCGCGGGCTTCGCCTCGGCGGCGTGCAGCGCGGCCAGCGGAGACAGCAGCAGGGCGGCGAGGAGGGGGAGGGCGTGTTTCACTCCTGTTCCTTTCATTTCCATCGGATTCGCCGGTTCCCGTCATGGGAAGCCGTCGCGCCGCGATTTCCCTGGGTTTGCAACGTGCCCGCGCGGATACACTTAAACCCTGGAGGTCCCGGCTGGTTTCGCCTGGCGTGCAGCAGGGCCCGCCGCGCGCCGATCCGGCTGTCCGTCAGCGGCGGCGCGCGATGCGGGGCGGGCTAATCCGCCTTTCCGGCCGGCTGATCCGCGGGAGCCGGACCCTCCCCAGCCCGCGCTGGAATGCTCGACACCACCGGGAGCAACACCCGCATCGATCGAGACGCGCGATTCCTCTCTTCTTCATCCGGATCCATCCGGTTTGCCCCGGTAGTGCGGACAAGCACTTCAAACGCCCATCCCGAGACCCGGGACGGGCGCACCAGAGGCAACATAATGGCTGCTGAACAGCCGGGCAAGGGGAAGGACGGTCTTTCGGGGGTGGGGAGAGGCTGATGATGCAGCAGAAAACGCCGGATCGGACCATGGAAACAAAGCGACTCCGCGCCGGAATTCCCGGTCCCGGGAAAGCCTGCTGTCCTTTCTGGATGCGCAGGACTCGAGCGCGGGAGGGGGGCTGGAACGTGTTCCGTAAAGCAACCCGGCCCGCACGGGGCGAGAGGGTGACCGCACTACCGTGAGCGCGCCCTCTCCGCGGGCGTCCCCCGGATCACCACCCACACGCCGAACTCCCCCGTCATCGGCACGCGGAAGGACGCCCCCGCGCATCTCCCCTCGTGGACAGGCCTGCCGAAGAAATCTTTCGGGTCGTAGAGTTGGAAGGCCTCGTCCGGCTTGAGGAAGGCGCCGGCCGGGACCTCGACGTCCCCCGCGCCCGCCCAGTTGAAGACCGCCAGGTGTGCGCGGTCCGGGTCGTACCGGTTGGGCAGCAGCACGGTCCTCGCCCCCGCGGGTCGCGGCGCCCCCTTCGGGACCACGAGGTTCCCCTCGTTGACGACCTGCTTGAACTTCTGGATGGAGATCCCGTGGTTGACGACCACGTTGTCGCGGACCTCGCAGTCCTCGTTCTCCGGGGCGCTGTAGCCGAGCTGGAGGCCGACGTCGTACAGGTAATTGCGGAAGACGCGGATCCCGCGGCTCGGCTTCCCGCCGCCGACCAGGAACCGCCCCTTGGCGTAGCAGATGTTCTCCTCGAAGAGGTAGTGGTCGACGAAGGCCTTGTCCGAGCCGTACGCCTGCACCGTCTGCGTCCCGTCGTATTTGCAGGTCATGATGCAGTTCGAGACCGTCTTTACGCCCGTCTCGTTCTGGGTGTAGATGCAGTGCCCGTGGCCGCGGTCGGTGCCGAGCCACCCGTTATTATAGAGGAGGCAGCCGTAGAGCTCGGAGTCGGTCGAGCCCCGCCACCAGCTCACGGCCTGGCGGGCGTCGTGGATGACCAGGTTGATGAACTTGCACTGCCTCCCGCCGTGGACGTGGAGGCCGCCCCACGGGCGCGTGAAGCTCGCGGGGTGCGAGCCGGGCTCGACGGGCTCGGCCGGGGTCGGCTCGGAGACAAGGATCTCGAGGTCGCGGATCCAGAGGTGCGCGGAGGGGTCTTCGACCTTCAGCCCGCCGTCGATCGCGACCCGCGTGGGGGGGGCTCCCGGCGTGAGACCCTCCGGGGCCGGCCGGACGACGACCGGCTTTTCCGCGGTGCCGGACAGCTTGACGGAGAACTGCTCGTCCGGACGGCGCCGGTAGGTCCCGGGCAGGAGGAGGATCGCGTCGCCCGGCGCGACCTTCTGGCTGCCGTCGAGGGCCGAGGCGATGTCCCACGGCGCCGCCGCCGTCCCGGGATTCCCCGGCGCCCCGCCGGGCCCGACGAAGTGGTCCGCCGCCTGGAGGCCCCCCCCCGCCCCGGGCGCCAGCAGGAGGAAAGCCGCGACCGTCGCGCGGGCGTTCATGACCGGTTCCTCCAACCCGTCTCCGATGGCCCGTCCATCCGTTCCGTGTCCGGTATTATGCGTCGCGGGGCGCGAATTGACAACAGATCGGGACCGGGATCGGGATTTGCGCAATCCGGGGCGACGCCCCCCGCCCGATCCAAAACGCGCATCGCCCCCCCCAGTTTGGCCATCCCGAGTTCCCGCGTCATCAAGTGTATTCTAATGAACAGACCAGTGTTCATTAGAACACACTGGAGTTGTATCTTGTTATATGGAAGTCGGATGCGAATTGACATCGGAGGGCGAATCGCGTGACGGTCCGTCGACTGGGCTCCGCCCGTGGAGGCCGTCGGGCCGGCGCCATATTTCATGTCGCCCCCGGGAGTTCTGGCTTGATGGCCGCAGAGGGGACGGTTAAGATCCGGCCCTCTTGTGGGGGAGGCGCCGCGCGCTTCCCGTTCAACGCGTCCCCCGGGGGCCCGGCATCAGGTGGGAGGAGCCGTCATGGCGGAGAATTCGGGCGGGAACACGGTGATCGGCAGCGACGCGTCCTTCAAGGGCGAGATCACCTTCGAGGGGGCCATGCGCGTCGACGGGAAGTTCGAGGGGAAGATCCACTCCAAGGGGAAGCTCTCCCTCGGCCGCACGGCGGAGATCCAGGCGGAGGTGAACGCCGCCCACGTCACGATCGAGGGCGGGTTCCGCGGGCAGGTCGCGGCGCAGGAGCGTGTCGAGATCGCCGCCACCGCGCGCGTCCAGGGCGACATCCGGTCCACGAAGCTGGTGGTGGCCGAGGGCGCCACGCTGGTCGGCAACGTCAACGTCAGCCCCGACGCCCTGAAGGGCGGCCCGCAGCAGCCCGGCCGCCCCGGCGGCCCGCCACCGCCTCCGCCACCGCCTCAACGGTAGCCCCGCCTGCAATCCTCGGAGGACGGCGTGGCGGCGTTCCGCCGCGCCGTCCTCGGCTTGCCTGGAGTCGAAGGAGGGCGATGCGCGTCCTTCGGGGCGAGCGATCCCATGGCCCGCGAACCCAAGACCCGCCCCGTCCAGTGTCCCCGCTGCGGCACGACCTTCGAGGTCGCCCAGGCCGCCATGTCGATGCTCTGCCCCGGGTGCCACGTCCCGGTGCGGACGGAGGACGTCACGGTCAAGGGCTTCTGCGCCGTCGTCGAGTTCCACACGGCCGGCGACGTCGTCATCGAGAAGTCGGGCACGGTCCAGGCGACGGTGCGCGTGACCAACCTCGACGTGAAGGGGGGGGTCCGCGGCCCGGTCTTCGCCAAGGGCAACGTCCGCCTCCGCAAGACGGCGAAGGTCTACGGCGACGTGAGGGCCCCGCTGCTCGCCGTGGAGGCGGGGGCCGTCCTCGTGGGCCGCGTGGAGACGGGCCCGGATGCCTTCGCCCTCGGGGCCGCCCCGCCTGCGCCGTCCGCCCCGCCCGGGGCGGGGGCCGTTTCGGCGTGACGGCCGGAAGGCGTTCCTCCGTCCAGCCCGCGGTCGCGGGCGGCCACCCCTTGTCCGTTTCCCCGCGCGCGGTATACTGCCTCCGCGGGAGGCCCCGCGGGAGGACGCCATGCCCGGGAAGGTGCTGGTCGTCGAGGTCGAGCCGGCCGTCGCCGACCCCCTCACGTACGCCATCGCCAC
>CAYUME010000042.1:4752-14895 GCA_964445475.1 uncultured Planctomycetia bacterium | reverse complement strand
CTCGACCGCCCGCGGACAATCGTCGTGGAAGTGGACGGGACGCACAACGCCCTCCACCTCTTCGCCAGCCCGCCGGAGAAGGACGCTCCCGTCCCCGGCGCGCCGGGCGTGCGGCACTTCGGCCCCGGCGTCCACAAGCCCGGCCGGATCACGATCGAGAGCAACCAGACCGTCTACATCGCCCCCGGCGCTGTCGTCTACGGCAGCATCCACGCGAGCGGGGCGTCGAAGATCCGCATTGCCGGCCGCGGCGTCCTCGACGTCGGCCCGTACGAACGCGGCCAGGGCGGCGGGGCCGTCCGGCTCTCCGACTGCACCGACGCCGTCGTCGAGGGGATCGTGATGCGCGACCCGGACGTCTGGTGCTGCAGCCTCTTCGGGTGCCGGGATGTGACGGTCGCGAACGTCAAGCTGGTGGGCCTCTGGCGCTACAACGCGGACGGCATCGACGTCTGCAACAGCGAGCGGGTCGCCGTGACGGACTGCTTCGTCCGCGCCTTCGACGACGCCCTCGTGATCAAGGGGCTGAAGTTCGGGACGGGCTCCTTCGACGACCGGCCCGTGCGGGACGTCCGGTTCAGCCGCTGCGTCGTCTGGTGCGACTGGGGCCGCGCGATGGAGATCGGCGCGGAGACCTGCGCGCCGGAGATCGCCGGCGTCGTCTTCGAGGACTGCGACGTCGTGCGGACCACGCACATCGCGATGGACATCCAGCACGGCGACCGCGCGGCCGTGCGGGATATCCGGTTCGAGAACATCCGGGTGGAGGTCGACGACTGGACCCCGCCTCCGCGGATGCAGAAGGCGAAGGACGAGAAGTACCCGGAGAAGCCTGGCGACGCGTACTGCCCGGCGCTGCTGGAGATCGTGATCCGGAAGAACTTCTATTCCAAGGACGAGGGCCGGGGGACGGTGCGCGACATCCTCTTCCAGGACATCGCCGTGACCGGGCGCCGCGAGCCGCCGCGCTCCTCGTTCCGCGGCCTCGACGCGGAGCACGGGGTCGATGGCGTCACGATCCGGAACCTGCGGTTCAACGGGAAGCCCGTCCTCGACGCGCAGGAGGCGAGCCTGACGATCGGGCCGCACGTCCGGGATGTGCGGTTCGAGCCGTGAGCCAGACAAACCACGGAGATACGGAGCACACGGAGCGGAAAGAAGGGAGCCACAGTTAAACACGGATCTGCCGTTTATCTGTGCTCATCCGTGTTCATCTGTGGTTGCTATTCCGCTCCGCGCCTCCGCGATTTGTCCTTCGTCCCCGTCAGGAGGATCCCCGTGATCCGCGCCCTCCGCCCTTTTGCGCTGGTCTCCGCCTTCGTTGCAACGGCCTGCTCCGCCCCCGCCCAGCACGCCGCGCCCGAGGCCGCGAAACACCCGGCCGTCCAGGCCGTCCTCCAGGCCGCGGTCGACAAGCCGGAGGCGGCCGGCGTCGTCGGCCTCGTCGCCCGCCGCGACGGCGCCCCACTCGTCGTCTGCGCCGGCGTCCGCGACCTCGCGACGAAGGCCCCCGTGACGCCCGACACGATCTTCCAGATCGCCTCCATGACAAAGCCCGTCACCGCCGTCGCGGTCCTGATGCTGGAAGAGGACGGCAAGCTCTCGATCGACGACCCCGTCGAGAAGCACCTCCCCGCCTTCAAGGGGCAGATGCTCGTGAAAGAGAAGACGGGCGACACGGTCACCCTCGTGAAGGCGCCCCGTCCGATCACGCTCCGCGACCTCCTCACGCACACATCGGGGATGCCGGGCGACTACCCGCCGGGGCTCGCCGACCTCTACCGGCAGCGCCACCTCTCGCTCGCCGAGGCGGTCCTCGCCAACTCCCAGCGCCCCCTCCAGTTCGAGCCGGGCACGAAGTGGAGCTACTGCAACGCGGGGATCGACACGCTCGGCCGCGTCGTCGAGGTCGCATCCGGGATGCCGTACGAGACCTTCCTCGCCGAGCGGCTCTTCAAGCCCCTCGGGATGTCGGACACGTTCTTCTACATTGCGCCCGACCGGCGCGACCGCATCGCCCGGATCTACAAGGTCGGGAAGGGGAAGCTCGAGCCCGTCGAGAACTTCATCGGCGACCCCGCGGCGGGCGAGGCCCGCTTCCCCGTCCCCGCCGGCGGCCTCTACTCGACCGCCGCCGACTACGCCGCGTTCGGCCGGATGATGCTCAACGGCGGCGTCCATGCGGGGAAACGGATCCTGAAGGCGGAGACGGTCGCGAAGATGACGACGAACGGGACGGGCGAGCTCAAGGCGGGCTTTACGCCAGGGATGGGGATGGGGCTCGGCTTCCAGGTCGTCGTCAAGCCCGAGGGCGTCACGGCGATGCTCTCGCCGGGGACGTTCGGCCACGGCGGGGCGTTCGGGACCCAGGGGTGGTTCGATCCCGTGAAGGGCGTCGCCTATGTCCTGATGGTCCAGCGCACCGGCATCCCGAACGGCGACGCGTCGGACCTGCGCAAAGCCTTCCAGGCGGCGGCGGAGTGAGCCGCAAAGGACGTCATAGTGACAGCGATGGGAGGTGGGGCGATAGGCGAGGCGGCCAGGATGTTACTGCGACGTGAAGAGGTCGGTCTGTGTAATCTTGGGTGGGTAGAAGACTCCCACGACCAGCCACGTGTTGTAGGGAAACCGGGTACCCATGAAGAAGCGGGTATCCTTGGTCGTGCCGCAGAGTTCGCCCAGGAATTTCTTCCGAACACTGTCCGCAGCCTTGTCATCGCTCCCAAGGCGTTCCACTTCGTGAAGGAACAGCCCCCCGAGTTCCCAGTCCTCGATCATGGCGGTGTGCGGCGAATCGCCGTCGTCGCACTCGAACACATAATGAAATGAATAGGGGATCTTTCGGAGTGGTTTGGGTGGAGGACCGAACAGCCTCAATTGGTTGAGCGTCTCCGGCCATTCGGGCTTCCACTCCGGATCGGCAGGTCTGATCTCCAAGTCCAGAACACGTCTCGGTCGAACGATGCCGAGCGACACCCGTTCCGAGTCGTACAGGACCTTGAGTTGATTGACGGTGTGGTGTGGAAGCCGGTCAATGATCGCGCGGCGGGCCCGCCATGCGTTGTCGGTTGGCAAGGGCTCGCCGAGCATGCGGATCGACTCGAGTTGTGGCTTCCGGCTCTCCTTCCGGTTGTCGCTTCCCGCCCCCCGGGGCGCCAGATCGACTTCGATCCATTGATCCTTCCGGAATTTCTGGGCAGGAGGACGATACCGATAGTCGATGGGATAGAGCCGGACCCATTCCCCCTGATCCGTGATGCCAGCCGTACAGACCAGCTCTTGGTATTTCGTGGATGGGTGCGGGTAGGTCATCACGGTGACCAGTACCCGCGTGCGCACGCCGTCGGGACTCATGCGGCGGGTTCCAGGTGCTTGACGGGCAGGCCGCAACGTGCGGCGACGGCTCGGGCGAGGCGGGAGCGGTGACATTGCGCGGGGTCGGACTCCGAGCAGACGAGGACGCCCGGCTTTTCCGACAACAAGCTGGCCACCTTGCCGACCGATGCTTCCCGGGTCGGAAGGACGGCCTCCTCATAGCGCCTGAACAGCGCCATGAAATCGGACGGGCCTTTCAGGTCCCGCCGATCTTCCGGGGGAATTCCCAGATCGGGGAAGTGCGCGTATTCCATGCCGAGCCGCGAGCAAAGACGGGACAGCGTTCCCCCATGAAATCCATAACGACGCGAAACGGGATTGTTTCTAACGTCAATAACTCGCTTGATACCATGGCGCAGGAGCCGGTTCAGAAACCCGTCCACCAGGAGGCCTTCGTAGCCCGCGGTGTAAACGGCCGGCTCATTCGTGGGCCGAGAACAGCGCGGATCGTTCAGGCTGTTGACGGTAAACCAAGGATATCGGTCGTAGACATACCCCATCAGCTCGCCGAGCGTGCGCGATCCATACTGTCCGAGTACCTGTGCGGCATCATCCTGAATCGGCTTCGGAAGAGCGGTAGCAACGTTTTTCCCCTCGGTTGTCACCGACCACATCTGGGCGTCGCGTTCGGTGAGGAGCCCGCCGTCGTTGAGACGGGTGGCTTCGTGATAGAGACAGAAGGAGAATGGGCCGTATTGATAAGGCACGAACTGGTAAAAGGCATGGCCACCTCGGGTCGGAGTCTCCTGGCCAAGCAGGAAAAGCCATTTGACGACTTGGAGGCGAGAAGCGCGGCCGCCAGCCTCGTGCAGCATGAATAGGACTATGCGTTGCCGATTCAGCATAACCCCACTCTGTTGTTGGGCTGCTAGAAACTCGGGGATTAAATTGCGACCTGTAGATGCACAATAGCCACGTCACAACGTCGTCGTCAAGCCCGAGGGCATCGCCGCCAGGGACGTGTTCGCATTATGACGCCCCCTATTTAAGATTGGCCTTCGCGAATGGTGCGGTACGGCGTTTGTCAGGGGGCCGCATTGAAATTCGCCACCGCCTCCGAGGACAGTAACGGACGGTCGTAGATTCGGACGCGTGTCAGTTCGCCGTTCAGCGATGGCGCCAGGCGGACGCGCGCGGCGCACCGGGCCCCGTCCAGCCGCGCGTCGTAACGGCCCCACCCGAAAGGGCGATCCTCCGCCCCGTCGCATTGCACGCCGTCGATCACGAATCGGACGATCCGCGGCCCGGCGTCGACGATCGCCGCGACGTGGTGCGCCGCGCCCGCCTTCAGCGTCCCCCGGTCGCCGTCCCACGCGAAGCGGGCCTCGCCGTCGGCCAGCTCGAGCCGGACCGCGCCGCCCTCGCCCGTTACGAGCGTCACCCCGCGCCCCGCCTCGTCCCGGCCGTCGAGCAGGACCTGCCCCGCCGCGAGGTCCCGGAGCGCCACCCGGCACTCCAGCGTGAGCCCGCCGTCGCGGAGCGTCACGGGCTTCCCGAGCGCCGCCTCCTTCTCCCCCGCGCGTTCGCCGTCCGCCTCGAAGACCAGCCCCTGGCGCGCGACCGTCCGGTCCTCCCCCTGGCGCCAGAGCCTCTCGAGGAGCCCGCGGTCGATCGCGTGCACCCGGGCGACCTCCTTCTGCGTCTCGGTGACCCAGAAGCGGCCGTCCTGCTCGATCAGGTCGGGGTAGCTCAGCCGCACCTTCGGGTCCGGGTCGTAGAGGAGGATCTCGGGCTGGGACCAGTGCAGGCGCCCGTCCTTCAGGACGCCGCCGGCGATCCAGGCGGGGTTCCGGTCGTCGTAGGATTTCCCTCCGTGGTTGTGGAACCAGAAGAGAAAGCGGCCGTCCGCGGTGCGCCAGACCTTCGGGCAGGCGCGCGGGTGGCGGACGACGCGGCCGCCGGGGGCGTACGTCATCGGCGCTGGCGGCTCCCACCTCCTGCCGCCATCGTCGCTGGTCGTGTGGCAGGGGTGTCCCCGCGTGGTGCGGTAGACACAGTACCAGCGCGTCCCGCCGAGCCAGACCAGGTTGTGCTCCTCCTGGACGGAGCCGAAGGCGTCCCCCCGGATGCCGCGGTCCCCGTCGGGCAGGAGCTCCCACCGGACGCGCCCGGGGTCGGGCTCCGTCAGGACGTCCGGCGACCGGTAAACCCACCCCTCGCCCTGCTCGAGCATGTACTTCCCGAGCTTGGAGAAGGCGAAGAGGGCCTCGCCGCCCGCGACCTGCGGCTTGCAGATCCCCCAGAAGATCTGGACGCCGCCTTGCCAGTCGTTGCCTCGGTCGCAGGCGGTGGCGCGCATCGGGAGGCGGACGCGGTCGCGCGACCAGGTCGCCCCGAAGTCGTCCGTGTGCTTGAAGACGTACCACCCCAGCATGTCCGCGCGGACCTTCTTGCCCCGGAGGGTGTCGACGCGGTCGCCGTTGTAGTCGTAGAAGGCGTAGACGCGGCCGGCGGGGGTGAGGAGCGGCACGGCCCACGAGGCCTCGGGGCCGTCCGCGGGCTCGATGTCGACGAGGGGCGACCACGTGCGGCCGCGGTCGGCGCTGACGGTGGAGACGACGTGCTGGCCGCCCTGGCCTTCGTGCCCCTTCCCGGTGGTCATGACGCAGAGCCAGCGGCCGTCGAGGCCGACGACGACGTAGGGCTGGTCGCAGTAGCCCTCGTCGGGGATGGGAAGGCCGTTGCGGACGTTGCGGGGGTCGCGGGCGGCGGGGCCGTCCTCCGCCGCGGCAGCCGCCGTTCCCAGAGCCGCCGCCAGGATCGCCCGCAGGAATCGGCGTGCATCGGCGCTCATCGGCGGTTCCCCCTCATCGCGCCGGCGGCGCGTCCGGGACCCGCTCCGTCTTCGTCTCGTCGACCCCCTCCAGCACCCACGGGGCGGCGTTGGGCGGGACACACGTCACGCGGTAGAGCCAGACCGTCTTTCCCTCCTTCGCCCGCAGCACGGGCTTCGCTCCGCTGTTCCGGAGCGTGACGTTCTTCAGGACCAGCGCGCCGAAGCGGGACAGGTTCAGGACCTCCTGGTCCGCGCGGTCTTCGCGGAGCGCGATCGAGACACCGTCGAGCGTCAGCTCGAGCTGCCGGTCCGCGTCCCCGCGCACCCGGAGCGGGTGCGCCACCCGCGTCGCCTTCACGTCCTGGAAGCGGATCCGCTTCGCCGGCTGGCCGGTCTGCCAGAGGCCCTTCTCGAAGTCGTAGCCGTAGAGGAAGTCGACGTTGTCGACGGTGCAGTCACGGACGAGCCAGCCGTCGCTCGGCCGCTTCGGGTTCCGGTCCTTCGGCGCGAAGTGGACGAAGGCGGAGAGCATGTTCGTCCGCCCCGGCCCGCCCTTCTTCCGGCTGACCCGGTGGACGTATTCGCCGGGCCCCCAGAAGCGGCAGTCCTTCACGAGGAGGTTGAGGCAGCCGAGGCGGAAGCCGTTGCAGGAGGAGTTGATCCTGCAGCCGGCGACCTCGAAGTCGGCGTCGTCGCAGCCGGCGAGGCAGTCGTCCCCCGTCTGGAAGTCGCAGTCGCGGATCGCGAACGCCGCGCAGGCCTGCGCGTGGACGCCGTCATGGCCGCCGCGGAAGGTGACGTTGCGGATCTCGGCCCCGGTGCAGTTGCGGCAGAGGATCGCGTAGTTCCCGGTCCGCTCGATCTTCACGTCCCGGATGACGATGTCGCTGCACCCCGTGAGCAGGATGCCGTGGGGGCCGCGGAAGCCCTCCTCGCCCTTCGGGTTGGCGCAGTCGGCGCCGTCGATCGTGCCCGGCCCCTCGATGCGGACGCCCTTGAGGTTCTCCCCCTTGATCAGGGCGTCGTCCCACCGCGCCTTGCCGCCGTAGTCGTTGCAGTCCGTGCTCCCCTGCAGGACGGCGCCCTTCTCGAAGAGGAGGCGGACGTTGTCCTTGAGGACGAGGCCGCCGGAGACGAAACGGCCCGCGGGGATGCGGACGGCGCCGCCGCCGGCCTTCCCCGCGGCGTCGATGGCGGCCTGGAAGGCCGCGGTGTCGGCGACGTCGTCGTCCGCCTTCGCGCCGTGGCGCGTGACGGCCTCGTCGGCGACGGCGGGAACGCCCAGCATCACGAGGACGACCGCCAGCGGGGGGATGTGACGTTTCATGCCGCACTCCTTGTGGAGGGGCGGAGCCCCCGCCTTCGCGCCTTCGGCGCTACGGCGGGCAAGCCGCTCGTCCGCCGAAGCCTCATCATCGGCGAGGCCGCTCCGTGTTGTCAAGTGCCGTTTCGTGGGGCGGTGCCGGATAATACAATACAAAATAGTATTGTATATCGACCCGCTTATCCCGTATATTATCTGAGGAGGCCTCTACGGTGTTTCGGCAGGCCGCCCATCCGGTCTCCCGTCTGGAATCCGGCCATGGCCCGTGGACCGCTTCCCGTCGCCGCCGCGGCAGCCGTCTTGGCGGCCCTTCTCATCCTGCATGCGGAGGATGCCGTGAAACCCGACCCGACGCCGCCTCCGGAAGGCGTGAAGCTCAACCCGCTCACCCCCGAGGAGAAGCGGGTGATCCGCGACAAGGGCACCGAGCGCGCCTTCACGGGCGACCTCTGGAGCCACAAGGCCCAGGGGACGTACCTCTGCCGGCAGTGCGACGCGCCGCTCTACCGCTCCTCCGACAAGTTCGACTCCGGCTGCGGCTGGCCGAGCTTCGACGACGAGATCCCCGGGGCGGTGAAGCGCCAGGCCGACGCCGACGGGCGGCGCACCGAGATCCTCTGCGCCCGTTGCGGCGGCCACCTCGGCCACGTCTTCACGGGCGAGCAGCTCACCCCGAAGAACGTCCGCCACTGCGTCAACTCCATCTCGATGAAGTTCGTCCCGGCGGCCGAGGCGGCGAAGACGGAGCGCGCGATCTTCGCCGGCGGCTGCTTCTGGGGCGTCGAGTACCACTTCGAGAAGGTCCCCGGCGTCCGCTCCGTCACCTCCGGCTACATCGGCGGGAAGAAGGAGAACCCGACCTACGAGGACGTCTGCGCGAAGATCACCGGCCACGCGGAGGCGGTGGAGATCGTCTTCGACCCGTCGCAGGCGACGTACGAGCAGCTCGCGCGGCTCTTCTTCGAGATCCACGACCCGACGCAGGTCGACCGCCAGGGCCCCGATGTCGGCGACCAGTACCGGTCGGTGGTCTTCACCACGAGCGACGCCCAGAAGGCGGTCGCCGAGAAGCTGATCGGGATCCTGAAGGGGAAGGGATACGAGGTCGTGACGAAGGTGACGCCGGCGGGGAAATTCTGGCCGGCCGAGGAGTATCACCAGGACTACTACGCGAAGCACAAAAAGGAGCCGTACTGCCACACATACACGAAGCGGTTCTGAACGGCCCGCCTGCAGGAAGGTTCGAGGCGGCGAGAAGACCGTCACGGGGGAAGCACCGCGCACCGGTCGTAGAGGTCCCGCAGGGCTTCGCGCACGTTCCCCCGGTGCTTTCGGAACAACTCCGGCATCGATGCCTCTCCCGCGCCGCCCAGGGCGTCCACGATCTCCTGGAGCAGCGCCGGGCTTGTCGCGCACCGGACGAGCGTCGGCAGCCGGCCGGGCTTGTGCATCGTGACGACGAGCCCGCCCGCGCCCGCCGTCCGGCGCCTGAAGCGGCGCCAGTCCAGCCACGGCAGGAGGTCCGCGCCGTCGAAGAGGACGACGTCGCGCGGGCCGAGCGCGGCAACGAGGTCGTCCTCCGCCCGCCGGGGGAGACGCGGCACCTCGCGCGTCACGCCGACCGGCCGCGTGGCGAATCCCCGCCTCCTCAGGCGCGGCGCGAGGTCCTCCAGCAGCGTCGTCTTCCCCGACCCCTCCGGACCGACGATGGCCGCGCGCCAACCGAGCGCCTCGAGGCGGGCCATCAGGTCGTCCCACGACACGCCCTGCGGGCGGTAGCGAAACCGGAGGACGCGGTCGGTGGAGAACGGGTTGTCGCGGGCGCGCATCGCGGTCCGTCCCTGTCCGTCGGGTTTGCACCAAACCGGCAAACGGCACGACCCCCTTCAGTATAGCGCCGGCCCAGTCAAGTCGCGCGCCAAACAACGCGACCCGTCACGCGTCATGCCCGGTATCGCCTTGCTGCGCAACGGCCGTCCGTCCGGCCGACCAAGCCGGCCACAAGGAACATTGACTTCCTCCCCCTGACGTGGATCAATACGGTCGACCGCCCCCGCCGGGTGGGACGCTTCACGGGAAAGGAAAGCCATGGACCCGGATCCGCTCCTGGCGAAGGACTGGGCGGGGCTGCGCTTTCGCACCCCCTTCCTCGTGGCCTCCGGGCCCGCCAGCAAGAGCGTGGACCAGCTCGTCCGGGCCGAGCGGGCCGGCTGGGGCGGGGCCTGCACCAAGCTCTGCGTCGCCCCCCGCCCCTCCATCAGCCATCCCCCGCGCTACCGGTGGCTGCCGGCGGCGGGATACCACGTTTTCACGGCCGAGTCGCGGCTGGACCTGGACGAGGGCCTGCGGCTGGTCGACGCGGGCCGGCGCAAAACGCGCGATCTCGTCCTCCTCGCCAACATCGCCTACGCCGGCGACGGCGGTTCGGCCGGGTGGGCGGACCTGGCGAAGCGCTTCGAGGACGCCGGCGCGCACGCCCTCGAGCTGAACCTCTGCTGCCCCAACATGTCGTTCAACCTCGACGAGATCGGGGAGCGGGAGCCGGCGCGGCCGGCCTCCGGCGCCAGCCTGGGCTCCCGCCCGGCGGGGGTGGCGGCCATCGGGCGGGCGGGGGAGGGGCGCGGCCGGCGGCCACCGGCGCCGCCGCTACCCCGCGCGTACCGGATCT
>CAYUME010000042.1:0-4742 GCA_964445475.1 uncultured Planctomycetia bacterium | reverse complement strand
AAGGGTCGCGTCCGGCTGCCGGTGGTCGCCAAGCTGACGCCGGAGGGCGGCCGCATCGGCGAGGTGGCCCGCGCCGCCGTCGAGGCCGGGGCGGATGCCGTCTCCGGGACGGCCAACCGGCTCGGGATCCCGCCGATCGACATCAACCGGCCCGAGACGCTCGCCTGGCGGCTGCAGCGGGGCAACAGCCTGGGCTGCCTCAGCGGGCCGTGGCTGAAACCGCTCGCCCTGCGGGACGTCTTCCAGATGCGGACCGCGATCGGTCCCGCTCCCGTCCTCCTCGGCACTGGCGGGATCCGCGACTTCCGGGACGCCGTCGAGATGTGCCTCGTCGGCGCGGACTTCTTCGGCGTCTGCACGGAGGTGATGCTGCGCGGGTACGCCCTTCTCGCCCGGATCCTGCGGGACCTCCGGGCCTATCTGAAGGAGACGGGGCGCGGGTCCCTGTCGCAGGCCCGGGACGCGGCGCTCCCGCATTTCCGGTCCTCGGAGCGGATCGAGACGCTTCCGGGCCACGCTCGCGTCGACGCGGCGGCGTGCACGGGGTGCGGGACGTGCGCGCGGATCGCGCACTGCGGCGCGATCCGGATCGCGAAACGGAAGGCATCGATCGACCGGGAGGCGTGCCGGGGCTGCTCGACCTGCGTGGACGTCTGCCCCGAGGGGGCCCTCGCGATGGTGGAGTCTTGATTTGCATTTCCCCCCTCCCTACACTGTTGATGCCTGCCCCGCCGCCCTCCCTCGGACGACAGGACCGGCCGGATGACACCGGGAGAGGGCCGTTCCCGCCGCTCCCGGCGCCCGCGGAGGAGGTAACGATAGGCCCCCGCCGTCACGAGCCCGCCGACCGTCACGCCTGACGGGCTCCGCCTGACGCGCGCTGTCGCAGTCCCCTATTCCAGGGTGATCCCCGCATGTTCACGCGGATGATCCGGTCCGTCCTGGGCCCCGCCCGGGACCCGCTGGACAGGAAGGTCTACCATGTCCTCTCCCAGCTCGGCATGGTCCGCCACGGCTGGCAGCGCCGCCGGCTGCGCGGCTGGAAGCCCCGGATCGCCGTGAACGCCGCCGCCTTTCTGCAACCGTGATGGTGCTGCCGATCCGCGTCACGCCCCGGCCCGGGACGGCGGGAACGAATTGAGTCCTGCGCGGGCATCCCGGCCGGGCGGGGTGCCCCGGGCGCCCGTCACCGGCACCGGCAGGACGCGGACGTCGATCACCCCGACCGGGCAGGCCACGATGCACGCCCCGCATCCGACGCAAAGCGGGGCATCGACCTCCGGGGCGGACTCGAACCGGTCCCCGACGACCCGGATCGCCCGGTACTCGCACGCGGCCACGCAGCGGTTGCACTCCTTGCCGTTGGCCAGCAGGCACTCGTCGAGACGGATCGCCGCCGTCCCGATCACCAGCCGGGCCTTGTCGGCGACGCCGAACGGCGCGATGGCCCCCGACGGGCACGCCGCCCCGCACGCGGCGCAGGAGGGCAGGCAGAAGGCGTACGAGAAATCGATCTGCGGCGCCAGGATCCCCCAGGGGTCCCGGGGGTCCAGGGCGGGACGGAGGATATGCGACGGGCAGACCCGCACGCAGTTGCCGCACCGGCAGCACGCCGTCGTGAACCGCGCCCCCGGCTGCGCGCCGGGGGGGCGGAGGACGGCGGGATCGCCCGCCCCGGCGAGCGGCCGAACGACGAGCCCCGCGGCGACGCCCGAGGCGGCGGCCAGGAGCCGGCGCCGGGCGAGCGCGGGGACGGGCTCCGGGGGCGGAGGCGCCGCGTCCGCCGTCTTGGCCGGTCCCTCCCGACGGACGGCCCGACGGAGGGAGGCGAGAAGGACTTGCAGGCCGCCGAGGGGGCAGAGGCGCGCGCACCAGAGCCGGGGGAAGAGCAGGCTCAGCAGCAGGACCGCGGCCAGCCCCGCCGCGCCCGCCCACGCCGCGGCGGAGAGCCCGAGGGGCGCGAAGCCCCATGCCCCGTGGAAGAGCGCGAGGGGGTCGAGGATCGCCAGGAGGGGAGCGCCGGCCGCCGCGGCCGCCAGCCCCGCGAGGGCGAGCGCCTCGTTGACGCGCGGGACCCCCTCCCAGCCGCGCCGCCGCCGCCGGCAGGCCGAGACCGCGTCGCAGAGGGCCCCCGTCGGGCATGCGTTCCGGCAGAACCACCGTTCGCGGAGGAAGGCGAGCAGCAGGACGACGCCGCCGAGCGCCGCGAGGGGGGCCAGGGTCGCCCGGGCCAGCAGTGCCTGGAGGAGCAGGAAGGGGCTGAGCCTCAGGGGGAGCCCCGCCAGCGCCCCCGCCCCCCACGGCGACGCCAGCAGGCACGCCACCGCCAGCGAGACCCAGCGGAGCCGGCTCGACATGGCGCGTGCGCCCTCAGCCCAGGTAGGCCTTCTGCTCGACCAGCGTCTTCCGGATCGCCGCCACGTCGGCCTCCTGCACGGCCGCGCCCGCCTTGACGGCGACCGCCGCCGCCGCCCCCGCGCCGTGGCCCGTGACCAGGCAGGCGCCGATCACCCGCGCGTCCTCCACGAGCGCCCGCTCGAAGCAGAAGCACCGCCCCGCCACCAGCAGGTTCTTCGTCTTCTTCGGGACCAGGGACCGGTAGGGGATCTGCCACATCGGCCGCTCCCCGGGGCCGACCTTCCGCTCCCCGTGGGCGACCGACGTCCACGCGCCGCTGATCCCGATCGCGTCGTCGAACGCCTTGTGGGTCATGGAGTCCTCGAACGTGAGCCGGTACTGGCCGTCGAGGATACGCGAGGCGCGCACGCCGAGCTGCGGCGCCGTGTCGAGCAGGAAGACCTCCTCGTGCCCCGGCACGGCCCGGATCTTCTCCACGTGCTTCCAGATGTCGATCCGGTAGAGCTGCTGCAGCCGCGACAGGTTGAACAGGTCCAGCCCGTCCTGGTCCCGCTCCCCGTTCATGTTCACCCAGTTGACGCTCTTCAGCGGCGTCGGGCTGCCCACGTTCGTCTTCTTGTATCCCGGCTTCTTCGGGTCGATGCGGTCCACGTTCCCGAGCCGGTGGACCAGGCCGATGTGGTAGCGCATCGTGTCGAACGCCTCGCCGGCCCACGCGAGGACGTCCCCGTCCCCGGTGCAGTCCACCACGACCTTCGGGGCGAGCGCGACGCGCCCGGACTTGGACTCGACCAGCACGGCCCGGAGGACGCCGCCCGAGGCGACGACGCCGGCCGCCCAGCAGTGGTAGAGGACGCGGACGCCGGCCTCTTTGACCATCTCCTCGAGGACGACCTTGGCCGCCTCGGGGTCGACGACGGGGTCGATCTCGTGGATGGCCATCTTCATCGCGAAGAGGCGCTGGGCCATCTCCCCGCCGAGCCCGGCGATCACCTGCCGGCGCTTGCCGTCGCGACCGGTCCCGTGCGTGGCCAGCAGCGGCAGGACCAGCCCGCCGGTCCACAGCCCCCCGAGGTGGTTGTAGCGCTCCACCAGGATCGTGCTGGCGCCCGCCCGGGCGGCTGCCACCGCCGCCGCGACCCCCGCCGGGCCGCCGCCGACCACGACGACGTCCGCCTTCGCGACGACGGGGATCTCGCGCGCGGGCTCGAGGACCGTGCCCTCTGTCGCCGCAGCCGGCGCGGCTGCCGTCCCCCGCGCCCCGGCGGCCAGCCCGCCGGCGGTCAGCGTCGCGCCCGAGAGGACTCGTCTGCGATTCATGGCGCCTCCGGGGTGAGGGGATGGATCGGATCCGATGCGTCATCATAGGCTCCGATCGTCCCGGGGCAAGAGGATTCGCGGGGCAGAGCGTGGGGCGTGAAGCATTGATCCCCGCGGCGTATCGGATAGACTGTGCCGTCGGTTGAGCGAGACCCCTTGAGGAGTCGATCCGTGACCACCCGTCGCCGGCTGCTCCGGACGCCGGTCGCTTTCCTGGTCCTCCTCGGCGCGTGCGCAGGCCTTCAGGCGTCGGCAGCGCCCCGGACGGAGAACGTCCTCCTGGTCGTGATCGACGGCGTGCGCTGGTCGGAGAGCTGGGGCGACCCGGCCCGGGAATGCATCCCCCGGCTGGCCGCGATGGCCCCCGAGGGGGTCGTCTGCACCCGCTTCCGGAACAACGGCACCACCTCGACCAACCCGGGCCACGCCTCGCTGATGACCGGCTTCCGGGAGTCGATCCCCAACGACGGCAGCGAGCCGGCCCCCCATCCGACCTTGTTCCAGCTCTGGCGGAAGGCGACGGGGGCGCCCGCCGACGCCGCCTGGGTCGTCACCGCCAAGGGCAAGCTGGCCATCCTCGCCGACACCGCCGACCCCGCCTGGGCGGGCGGCGCCTTCAACCCGTCGGCGGACTGCGGCGTGGACGGCAAGGGCCTGAAGGCCAGGACCCGCTCCGACCGGGAGACGTGGGAGGCGCTCCGCCGCATCCTGGCCGACCGCCACCCGCGCGCCGTCGTGGTCAACTTCGCCGCCCCCGACGCGCGCGGCCACGCCGGGGACCGGGAAGGCTACCTCAAGGCCATCCGGGAGGCCGACGGCTTCGTCGGCGAGCTCTGGGCCTGGCTGCAGCGCGACCCCCGCTACGCCGGCCGGACGGCCCTCTTCGTCACCAACGACCACGGCCGTCACCTCGACGGCGTCAAGACGGGCTTCAAGGATCACGGCTGCGACTGCGAGGGCTGCCGGCACATCATGCTCTTCGCATTCGGGCCGGACTTCCGGCGGGGGGTGGAGGAGGCGACGCCGCGCGAGCAGATCGACGTGACGGCGACGGCCGCCGCCCT
>CAYUME010000041.1:8297-15000 GCA_964445475.1 uncultured Planctomycetia bacterium | reverse complement strand
CCGCGGGAGCGCCCGCCGCCGGGCCTCGATCCCCGCCGGGTCAATGCAGCCATTCCGCCTCGCGGCCGAACTTCAGGAAGACCGGCCGCGCCATCCAGCGCATCAGGGGGACGAGCGCTGCGGTATAGAGGGCGGTGACCGCCGCACGCCACACCACCACGTCCGCGTCGACCCCCTGCAGGGGACGGACCGCGAGGAATCCGTTGACCAGGTTCACCGCCAGCACGAGCAGGGCCACCAGGAAGACCTGGCCCGGCAGTCCGTCGCCCGAGATGAAATGCTTGAGCCCGTAAGCCGTCATCGCGGCCAGAAGGAACAGGAGGGAAAACGTCCCGAACCGTGCGCCGGACAGCAGGTCCACCAGAAATCCCGCGAGCCAGGTCGCAAGACACACGAGATCGAACCGACGCGACGTGGCGGCTATCAGAAGGGCCAGGGACAGGACCAGGTCGGGACGGGAGCCGTCAATCGCCAGACGGTCGAACAAGGTGACCTCCAGCACCAGGGCCGTAAGGGCTGCGACGACCAGCAGGATCCAACGCATCATGGGCGCACTCGATCGTCCCGGTCAGCGGGGCCGCCGGACGGGGGGGGAAGCCCCCGCCTTGGGCGCCGGAGACGCCTTGGGAGGCGCGGCCGGCTTGGGGGGCGGCAGCTCGGGTGCCGGGGCTCTTTTCTTGCAGACATGGACCTGGGACAGGTTCGAGAAATGGAGCACCGGGCGCACGCGCACGCGCAAAAATGGCCCCGCCTGCGGCGACACCTCGCAGATCCGTCCCACCATCAGGTCGGGAGGCGTGTTCGACAGGGGATCCTCCAGGGTCAGGACGGGCCATCCGACCTCGATATGGGTGTCCTGCATGATCCACTGCAGCGCGCAGGTATCGAGGCCCTGTCCCTCCAGGATCCCTGTCAGGGGCTCTGGCGGGGTCTCCCCGGAACGGCCCGCGGCGACCACCACCGGCGTGCGAAATCCCCGGTCCGTCACGAGCCGCACCTGGCTGACGCGGGGGCCCGTGACCTTGTGGACGCGGCCCAGGTATCGGGGGCCCCAGACGACCGGGTCGTCCGGAGCGATGCCATCCTCGCTGCCCCGGGCGACCAGCAGGGTCCGGTTCCAGCGGGAGGGGTCGCGGGCCAGCAGGACGGGGATGGGGGCGGGGACGAGCTCCCACGTGCCGCCGGGAACGCGGTCCCGGAAATCGCGCAGGTTCCGCATCTCCATCTGGAGACGCGCATTTTCCTCCTGGAGGCGGGCCACGCGTTGGGCCAGGACCTGGTTCTGGTCGCGGAGGGCTTCCATCGGGTCGTCCGGCGTGGGGCGGGGATCGGGTTGCGGGTCGACGGCCGCACGCACCATGCCGAGCACGTAAAATTTCGCCGCATCCGTCCAGGCGGAGGGAAGGCCGAGGAACAGGAGGGACGCGGCCAGAAGGCTGGCGGGGATCAGAAGAGCCGACCGGTTCATCCCGTCATTATACTGAATCCCGCCGCGGCCGCAACGGCCTTGACGCCGTCCCGGACGGCCTTTAGGATGACGCCGCGCGCGTCACCCGGCGCGATCCCCCATGAGCACCCCCGCACCCCGGATCCTGGTGGTGGACGACGAGGAGAGCGTCTGTGACGTCCTCTCGCATGTCCTGCGTCGGGAGGGGTACGAGGTCGTGACGGCCATGCGCGGGGACGAGGCGCTCCGCCTCTACACGGAGAACCCCTTTGATGTCGTCATCTCGGACCTCCGGATGCCGGGGATGGACGGCATCGCCCTGCTCCAGCGGATCAAGGCCATGGACCCGAAGGCCATCGTGGCCATCCTGACGGCGCACAAGGAGGACTGGTCCCGGACGGTCGAGTGCATGCGACTCGGCGCATTCGACTATATCAGCAAGCCCTTCGACAACGACAAGACGATCAAGCCCCTCGTCAAGCGCGCCCTTCACCTGCGCCAGCAGCGGTTCCCGCTCGCCACCTTCGACGAGACGCTCTCGGCGGTGGGGTGCATGAAGGGCAACGCCCCCTCGATGCGCGACATCTATGACGTGATCCAGCGGGTCGGACCGAGCGACAGCACCGTCCTCATCCTGGGGGAAGGCGGGACGGGGATGGATCTGGTGGCGCGCGACATTCACGATGTCTCGGCCCGGGCCGGCCGGCCGTTCATCACGGTCAATTGCGGGGTCTTCACCGAGACCCTCCTCGAGAGCGAGCTGTTCGGACACGTCCGGGGCGCCTTTACCGGCGCCATCTCCGACAAGGTCGGCCTGCTGGAGCTGGCGAACACCGGGACCTTCTTCATGGACGAGGTCGGCGACATGCCCCCCTCCCTCCAGGTCAAGGTCCTTCGCGCCCTCGAGGAGCGCGAATTCCTCCCCGTCGGCGGGACCCAGACGCACCGAGTCGACGTCCGGTTCCTCGCGGCCACCAACCGGAATCTCGAGAGCCTGGTCTCCCAGGGCTCCTTCCGGGAGGACCTCTAGTCCCGGATGAACATCGTCCCGGTCTCGCTCCCCCCGCTGCGCCAGCGCAAAGAGGACATCCCCCTCCTGGTCGCCCACTTCATCGCGCGATTCAGCCGCCTGATGAAGAAGTCCGTCCAGGGGATATCGGAATCCGCCATGGCGGCCCTGGTCCGCCACGACTGGCCCGGCAACGTCCGGGAGCTGGAGAACACGATCCAGCGCGCCATGGCCCTCTTGGGCGGGAACCGGATCGACGTGGCGGACATCACGATCCTGGGACGTATCCGCCCGCGCGACATCCAACCGGATTTCGCGGAGCCGCCCCCGGTGGAGGCCCTCATTCCGGAGGAGGGGCTCGACCTGGATGCGCGCATGGCGGAAATCGAGCGGGATTACCTGGTCCGGACGCTGGCCCGCACCAAGGGACACCTGACGCGGGCCGCCCAGCTCCTGAAGATCAGCCTCCGCTCCCTCCGTTACAAGATGGACAAATACGACATCAAGGTCTAGGCGGGGCCCGGCTCGGAAGAGGCCTCGCGATCCCGTCTGGGGAGAGCGCTTGACCGTGACTCCGGCCTGGCGATGGCGCCTCGCCTCGCCGATTTCCGCGCTTCTCCTCTGGCTCTCCTTCCCGCCGGCGGCGGTTTATCCCCTCGCTTTTGTCGCCTGGGTCCCCGTCCTGCTCTACCTTGCACGCCCGGACACCCGGTTCGGCCGCGCGATCTCCCTCTTCACCGGGGGGCTGGTCTTCCACGTGGCGGGCTTCTTCTGGATCCGGCACGTGACCGTGGTGGGCATGCTGCTCCTGGCCGCGTATGCCTCGCTCTACTGGGTGGCGTTCGCCGCGGTCGCCTCGGCCTGGCGTCAGGGGGCCGGGGAGGGGGGCTGGCCGTTCCGACTGGCCGCCGCCTGGATGGTTCTCGAGCACGTCCGGGGCACCGCGTTGGGGGGCATCCCGTGGCTGCTGGCGGGACATGCTCTTGTCGACTTCACGCCCGTCGCGCAGGCCGCCGACCTGGCCGGGGTCGCGGGCGTAACCTTCCTGGCCTTTCTCGTCAATGCGTCGCTGACCCAGGCGCTGCTCAGGGCCTCCCCGCGACCGGGATCCGCGCAGGTAGCGGCGGCCGCCCTCCTGCTGCTCGTTTCGGCCTACGGGTCATGGCGGATCCGTGACGTGGACGCGGCCACGTTCCGGGGCCCCGAGGTGCTCCTCGTCCAGGGAAATGTCGAACAGTCGGTCAAGAAGGCCGGTCTGCACTGGCGCGAAATCCTCGCGATCTATTCGAACTTGACGCGAAGCGCGATTGAGAAGGACGGGCTGCCCGGCATCGTGATCTGGCCCGAGACGATGCACCCGGCCGTGCCGGTGACGCGGATCGGGCCGGAGGCGACGGACCCGCTCGGATTCCGACGCCTGGCCCCGACCCGGGCCGTGGTCGGGGTCCTGCTGTACGAGCCGCTTCCTCCGGAGCGCCAGTGGAACAGCGCGCTGGCGCTCGACCCCCGGGGCGGCGTCACCGGGCGCTACGACAAGACACATCTGGTCCCCGTCGGCGAGTTTTTCCCGTTCCGCACGTGGGCGATCTGGGAGACCCTGATCCGGACCTTCACGGCGCTTGACCGCGTGCCGGGGTTGGAGGCCGGAACCGCGCCGGCCCCTCTCGCCGTCGGCGAATGGAAGCTGGGGGTGCTGATCTGCTACGAGAGCGCGTTCGCTTACCTGGCTCGCGCCCAGGTGGGACACGGGGCGCACGTGCTCGTCAACCTCTCCAACGAGGCCTGGTACCGCGACAGTGCGGAGCTCGACCAGATGCTGGCCATGTCGCGATTCCGCTGCATCGAGACGCGGACGGGGATGGCCCGAGCGACGAACTCGGGCATATCGGCCATCCTCGATCCGGCGGGCCGCGTCGTGAGCGTGGTGCGTGACGCGGCAGGCCGGACGCGGGAAGTGGCCGGGTACCTGAGGGGCCGCGTCCCGGTGGGACCCCGTCGCAGCGTCTACCAGCAGGTCGGGGAGTGGTGGGTCGTCGTGGCGGCGCTGGCCCTCGGCGTGGACCTCTCGGGTCGTGCCTGGCGGCGTCGCAGGAGGTCCCGCGCCCCGGGGACCGTCTCGTAACGGGAATCGGATCCGTTTTTCTTGATTAATTCTTGACAGACTTCCGTCCGATTCTATAATGGGCATCCACTGTTGATTGTTTTATTCAACCGCGCCCGGGAGGGTCTATGAGCACGCTCTCTAAGATCTTCGTCGTCCTCCTGCTCGTGGTCAGCCTCTGTTACCTCGGTGTGTCTGTGATGCTGTTCACACAGCGCATCGACTGGCCGCAGAAGCTTGACCTGGAGCGTGCCCGGCACGCGGAAAGCATCAAGATCCGCGACCTGCAGATCGCCCACAAGCAGGCCGAGATCGACCAGGCCCGTGCCGTCGAGCGCGAGCTGACGGGCCGGCTCGGCCTCCTGGAGACCGAGAAGAAGGACCTCCACGAGCGCCTCACCCGGGCCATGGTCGACTTCGACGAGCTGAAGACGCAGGTGTCCCAGTTGATCACGCGGCAGGGCGAGCTGACCGATCAGCTGAAGGCCTCCCAGCGGAACGCCGAGGAGCTGCGTAAGCAGCTCGACGAGAAGCGCCTCGAGGCCGAGACGACCCGCGCGGAGCGCGATCAGGCGAACTACGAGCTGCAGCAGGCCCGCCGCGAGCTCGAGGTCGTCAACAAGAACTACTCGGAGCTCGAGCGCCAGACGGTCGAGCTGGCCAAGGAGAAGGACAAGCAGCAGTACGTGCTCCAGGAGCTCGTCCGCCAGGGCATCCCGGTCACCGAGATCGCCGCCCATGACGTACCGAAGAACCTTTCCGGCAAGATCATGAGCGTCAGCGAGCAGTTCAACGTGGCCATCGTCAGCATCGGGCAGGACGACGGGGTCAAGGTCGGCTATCCCTTCACCATTTACCGCTCCGACAAGTTCGTCGCCCGCGGCACGGTGGAGAAGGTTGAGCGCGACTGGTGCGTCGTCCGCTGGGACCCCGGACTGGTCAAGGACAAGGTCCAGGTCGGTGACGATGTGACCACGAGCATCGCCATCGGTCCCACGGCAGAGACTCGCGAGAAGGCGGCCAAGTAAGGACGGCGGTCGTCAGGACCGTCCCCCCGATCAAGGAAACGCGAGATGCCCACTGACGACGATCTGCTTCCGGATGAGCAGCCCGCAGAGAATCTGATGCCGGAGGAACCGCAGGCGGCTGCGCGTGCGCCTCAGGCCGAAGCCGTCCCGGCTGACGTCGAGCCGCCCTCGCCGATCGCTGCGGAATTGTCGGCAAAGCCGAAAAGCAACGTCTGGACGCTTCTCATGGTGATCACGTTTGTCGCCATGCTCACCGGGATCTACGTCCAGCTCCGCGAATTGAACGACATCTACAAGATCAACGTGGTCCCGATCGGCGGCGAGAAGGAGGGGGCGGACCAGCCGGCTCCGGAGACGATGTCGACCGACGGGATGACTGACACGGGCGATGTCGCCCCGGCAAAGCCCGAAGCCCCGATTGCCGCTCCGGAGACCCCGGCCGCGGAACCAGCGCCTGCGCCAGAGAAGTGACCCATCGGGAGACGACAAACAGAGCCCTGCCGGAAACGGCAGGGCTTTTTTGTTCACCTGGGACTTGCACTTTGGACCGTTTGGACGCATGATAGCCGATGTCATGCCAGCTGTTACGCGCACGACCCCACTCAAGCCTTCCGTCTACGGCGCCGATATATAGTAAGTGAGTTCCGGGGGGCTGTTTCGGTGGCCCGGGAGATCGTCCTTGGGGCGGTAAGGAGGCCGGTCGGCGAGCTCGTGTCATTTGCGCGTCCGCCGGAGACCTCATGGTCGCCATCATCGACTGGATCCTGGGGATGTTCTCGAAGGACATCGGGATCGACCTGGGAACCTGCAATACACTCGTCTGCGTGCGCGGAGACGGCATTGTCCTCTCTGAGCCTTCCGTGGTGGCCGTCCGGAAGGGGACCAATACCGTCCTCATGAACGGCCAGGCGGTCGGCAACGCCGCCAAGGAGATGATCGGCAAGACCCCCGGCTCCATCGTGGCGATCCGCCCCCTCAAGGATGGCGTCATCTCCGATTTTGACGTGGCCGAGGCGATGATCAAGTACTTTGTGCGCAAGGTCCACCACCGGAAGGCCCTCTTCCGCCCCCGCGTAGCCATCTCGGGTCCCGCCGACTGACGGTCGAACCGATGGACA
>CAYUME010000041.1:0-8287 GCA_964445475.1 uncultured Planctomycetia bacterium | reverse complement strand
TTTCCGTCCACGGGCGGTGGTCGGCGTCCCCTCGGGGATCACCGAGGTGGAAAAGCGAGCCGTTGTGAACTCGGCCGAGCGCGCCGGCGCACGCGAGGTCTTCCTGATCGAGGAGCCGGTCGCCGCCGGCATCGGGGCCGGATTGCCCATCCAGGACCCCGTCGGCAGCATGATTGTCGACATCGGTGGCGGAACCACCGAAATGGCCGTCCTTTCGCTCGGCGGCATGGTCACCTCCACGTCTCTCCGCATCGCCGGGGATGAGATGGACGACGCGATCATGCAGTACATGAAGCGCACCTACAACCTCCTGATCGGGGAACAGACCGCGGAGCGGATCAAAATCCAGATCGGATCCGCCTATCCGCTCGAGCAGGAATCGACGATGGAGGTCAAGGGGCGCGACCTGATGGCCCAGTTGCCCCGGAAGATCGTCATCAGCTCCGAAGAGATCCGCGAGGCGCTCAAGGAGCCCATCGAGTCGATCATCGCCTCGATCAAGGAGACGCTCGAGAAGACGCCTCCGGAGCTCTCCTCCGACCTGTATGACCGCGGGATCACCCTGGCCGGCGGGGGATCGCTCCTTCGCGGCGTCGACAAGGCCATCTACAAGGCCGTCGGCATCCCGGTCCGCATCGCCGATGACCCCATGACCTGCGTCGCCAAGGGCACCGGTATCATCCTGGAGCATCTCGACGAGTTGAAGGACAGCTTGGAGAGCGGCGAGGATGTGAGCTGAGGTCCCGGGGAGTGGCGATGCCTCGATTCCGCCTGGCGCTTCCGATACTGGCCGGAATGGCGTTTGCGGGCGCAGGCAGCGCCGAAGAGCCGGCACCGGCCGATGTCCCGCCTCCGTTGATCCTTTCCCTGTCGATGGACAAGCCGGTCTATCGTCTCGGCGACGCGGCCTACGCTGAAGTGTCCCTCGAAAACGCGTCCGGGACAACGGTCTCCGTTCTCGATCTCGTCCTGGAAGCACGGTCTCTTTCCATCGAGTACGAGACCGCTGGGGCGCCGCCCTTTGTCTACACCGTCACGCGTCCGAACGTCTTTTTCGGCGACCGTGCCGGCCCGCTCCGCGTCGCGCTGCAGCCGGGAAAGCACCTTGTGTCCGTCATCCCGCTGGCGATGATTCGGCCGGGAAAGACGAGCCTCACGGCCGTCTACCGGGGGGCAACTCCGGACGCCCGTCCTATCCGGACCCAAGGCGTCCCGGTGGACGTCCAGGCCGGCAACGCCGCGACCCTGATCGCGCGCATCGAAACAGTCGTCGCGGAACCGCAATCCCGGACGGGCACCCTGGTGGTACAGCTCACGCCGGAGGCCACTCCGGTTCATGTCGTCAATTTCATCGTCCTGGCGCGACAGGGCTTCTACGACGGGCTGCCGTTCTTCCGGGTTCTACCCGATTTTGTCATCCAGACGGGCTGCCCACAGGGAAGCGGGATCGGGGACCCGGGGTACAACATCCCAAACGAGCATCACCCGGACCAGAAGCACACGCGCGGAGCCGTTGTGATGAACCACCACCGGAACCGTCCGGACTCGGCCGGATCCCAGTTCTTCATCTGCCTGAAGGACGCCCCGGCTCAGGATATACCCGGCGAGAAATACACGGTTTTCGGCAGGGTGACGGATGGGATGGACGTGGCGGACGCGATCGCATCCGTCGAGACGGACCCGAAAACCAACCGCCCGGTGAAGCCGGTCGCGATCGCGAAGCTGTCGATCGAGACCCGGTAACCCTCCCGGAGAGCCCCCCCCGTCGTGAGCCCTATCGTCCATGACGACCCTGGTTTTCGTGATCACGGAACTGGATCGCGGGGGGGCTGAACAGGCGCTCTTGCGCCTGGTCGAGGGGTTGGACCGGGACCGATTCCGCCCGCGGGCCGTCATTTCGCTGTCTGGCCCCGGCGACTTGGGCGGCCAGTTCGACGCGGCCGGCGTGACGGTCATTCCCCTCCGGATGAGATCCAGGCCGGTGGCGGCCTTCCTGGATCTGGTTCTCGCGATCCGGGACCTCCGTCCCGACATCCTGCAGACATTCCTCTTCCACGCCAATGTCCTCGGGCGCCTGGCGGGTGCGGTCGCCGGTGCCCGGTGCATCCTCTCGTCCGTACGCGTGACCGAAACGGATCGTCCGTGGCGAGGCGCCGTCGAGCGCATGACGCAGGCGCCAGCCCGGAAGGTCACCTGCGTCTCAGAAGCCGTCCGATGCCATGTGCGACGGACGGCGGGCATCCCCGAATCGAAGCTGGTCGTGATCCCGAACGGGGTTCAGCGCCGCGCGGTGACACACCGCGACAGGCTGCATTTCCGTCACCGCATCCTGACCGTCGCTCACCTGCGGCGTCAAAAAGGCATCGATGTCCTGATCCGCGCCGTACCGGGTGTTTTGCGGGAGGTCCCCTCCGCGACGTTCACCGTGGTCGGCGGCGGGGACCCTTCCCGATGCCTCGAGTTGGCCAGAACCCTCGGGGTCGACCGGTCGACACGCCTGATCGGTCCCGTCGCGGACGTGGGACCCTACTGGTCCGAGGCCGACCTCTTTGTCCTCCCGTCCCGATGGGAGGGGTGTCCGAATGCCGTGCTCGAGGCGATGGCCGCCGGATTGCCGGTAGTGGCCACGGCCGTGGGAGGCACCCCGGAACTCGTCGTGGACGGGGAGACCGGCATCCTGGTCCCGCCGGAATCGCCGTCGGCGCTCGGCCGGGCGATCGCGCGACTGCTGAGAGATCCGGACCGGGCCCTCGCCATGGGGGCCTCCGGACAGGCTCGCGCCGCCACGGAGTTCCCCGTGAGCCGGATGGTCGAGTCCTACGAGGCCTTGTATGCGTCCTGCCTTCCGGGATCCGGGCCCCCTCCCGCGTCGGCCTGACACCCGACCGGCGTTTCTCTTGCGGAGAGGGCTTCTCGGCCTCTTTTGCAATTGTTTTCGACAGGCCACCGCGTTAACCTGTCGACCCGGCGCGGGGCGGTTCCGTGAATACGGTCCCCGCCTGTGCGGGATCGTCCTGGCAACGGAGGCGGCGTGGCGTCGAACCGGTCCAAGGGCTCACGGGAGATCGAGCGCCTCGAGCGGCAGGGCCTCAACATCATCGGCGTTTTTTCGGGCGCGGCACCCGTCAACGACGCCGCAGCGCGAGCGGTGGAGCGGCTCAAGCGCGATCACGGGGAGACCCTCTACGCCGACCTCCTCTTCGCCATGGTTTTCAGGCGGTTCGAGCCGCTCGAGGCCAAGCGGCTGTGGGAGGAGATCGTCCATCACAAGTACCTGATGAGCGAGCGCCTGAAGCGCGACATCGGCATGCGCGTCGCCACGATGGACTACCTGCTCCATTTCAAGCGCATCCTCCGCGACGCGCGCATGATCGCCCTGCAGGACCTCAACGAGATCCTCGTCATCATCAACCTCGACAGCCTGACCGGGCTCTACAACCACCGGAGCTTTTACGAGCGGGCGGAGGAGGAGGTCGAGCGGGCCCGCGTCTCGGGCCGGCCGCTCTCCCTGCTCATGATCGATATCGACAACTTCAAGAAATACAACGACACCCTCGGGCACCTGCGGGGGGATCTCGTGCTGCGGGAGGCGGCCCAGCTGCTCCGCGACCACATCCGTCCCGGCGACATCGCCTGCCGATACGGCGGGGATGAGTTCGCCGTCCTCTGCCCCGGGGCGAACAAGAGCGCCGCGCGGGAGGTGGGGGACCGGCTGAGGCTGGCTGCCGAGCGCGCGCGCTTCTACCAGGAGGACTCGCTCGGGTGGCAGGTCACGTTCAGCGTCGGCGTCGCCACCTACCCGGACGATACGGACAACTTCCGCGGCCTCGTCGAGCTGGCCGACGGCGCCCTCTACATCTCCAAGAAGCGCGGCCGGAACCGCGTCACGGTCTTCTAGGGGAGCCCCCCCTCCCCCCGTTGTTCATGGCGTTCTTTTCGTGCCTCTTGGCGCCCTTGGCGGCTACGCTCGGTTGCGGTTCGACCGCGCTAAGTCTCCTGAGGGGGACAGGGCAGCTATCCCTGAAACGGGAAAGAGGTGGGTGATGGAAAGCACATCCGGCGCAGTCGTCAGGACTGACGGCGGAATACGTACTCATTGCACCCCATCCGCCTGCCGCAGGTCTTGAGCGACTCGAGCACAAACCCGCTTGCCTGGAAAACCTGCAGGACCTCGTCCGGCTTGGCGTACTCAAAGGGATACCCCCCCAGCCAGTCGATCGTGTCGTGCCACAAGGACATGCCTCTTTCCAGCGAGAGGCGACCGGTCAACGCGCGAACGAGCCAGCGCAACGCCAACAGATACGGCGCATGGATTGCAAATAGGAGCAGTTTCGTGATTGTGTTTTTGTTGTAGAGCTTCTTCACCAGAGCCCAGTACCTGCTGATGACCCCCTGGTCGTTATAGATGGCGATGAAGAGCCGTCCTCCGGTCGCGACCGTCGGCGTGATACGGGCAAAGGCCTCGCGCATGTGTCCGGTATGGTGCAGCACCCCCCAGGCGTAAACAACATCGAAGCGCCCCAGCCTGAAAATGAACGAATCGTCGAGTGCCGAGCCCAGTCGGACAGCCCACTGAGGATCGTCAGGGAAATATCGGCGTTTCAGCTCGTTCGTGCAGTTCACGGATTGGGGATCGTAGTCGAACGAGCAGACTGACGCCCCGAGCCTCCGGGCGGCAAGGCTGAACAATCCGCTGCCCGAGCCGATGTCGAGAAATCGCAGGCACTGCATGTTCTCCAGTTTCAGCATGTCGCAGAGGGATCGCTCCGCGTTGCGAATCTGGTCGTCGCTCAGTTTCGTCAGGAACCGCAACCAGTTGTCTCCAAAGGCGAATCGCCTTCCCGCCTGAAGCTCTTCCGCCTGGTGTGAGGCCATGCGCGTCACCTTCAGGAATCCCGTCGAGGTGGTCCTGCGCCCGTGCGATTCGCCTTCAGCACATGACCGCTATCGTGTCCGTGCGAATCGCGCCGCGGCTCACGGACTCCTCCCCGCGGAGGACGGGCCGGGGGGATGACACGGACGATGCGGGAGACGTCGAGGCCCCGTCCATCGGACCGCCGGAGTCCCCCGCAATGCAGGGCGCGTGGGCGCATCCGGGTGGCGGCATCAGCGCTTCCGCATGATCACGATCTGCTCGCCGTGAAACAGCGAGCACTCTACGTCGACCGCGATTCCCAGGAGCCCCGGCAATTCACCTACCCACTCCAGGATGCCCTTTCTCGTCCAGACGTGAAAATGGATGCTGTACTGCATGGCCATCAGCCGGTCGGCTTCCTGCTCGGCCGCCGCCCCGTCATCCCGGTGTGCGACCAGGCGGACCCATTCCCGATAGTGCTCGCGTCGCGACACGGCCGGGCCTTCCCGGTGATCACGGATCAAATGGGACAGAGGCGTCACCGGCCGATCGCGGTCGAAGTTATACCGCTTGTCGGGGATGGACAGGAACAGGATTCCGTCCTGCTTCAAGACGCGCACCATGTGGAAGATTGCGCCCAGGGGATCCTCGCAGTGTTCGATGTAGTTGTTCGCGATCACGAAATCCTGGGATCCGTCCTGTAGCAGGCCCAGGCGCTCCCCGTTGTCGAGGATGTCGACGGGTACAAACCGCCGGCTCTTCAGCTCTGGGTAATGTCGACGAAGCTCGGCTTCCGGAAGGCGGTCCACGTACCGGACGCGCACAGCGCGGGCATGGGGAAGGGGTTGGTGGAGGGCCCCGATCTCGATTCCGGATCCACGCAGGTAGAGGAGGGAGAGGAACTCCCGGGACATGGAGCGTGAGACCAGCACCTCCAGGCAAACGCGAGCCAGCCGGTCCCGATCCCCCCCCTCGAACCAGAACAGATTCTTGAGCAGGCGGGCCCACGCAAGAGGCCGTGCGAGAAAGTCGATCATGCGTTGTCTCCGGTGCGCCGGCGCTCTGGCTCATCGCGTTGCCAGGATATAGGTGATGGTGGCCAGAACGCGGGCCGACTGCCGGTGGTTCAGGTTGCGGTCGAGCGGCCACACGAGACCCCCGGCCATATCCCACAGAAAACGGAGAGGGCGGCCGAGCCGCGAGGGGAGATACTCCTCCAGAAACGTCGAGACGAGCTTGATCATCGTGTAGACAGGCCCCACCGCGGTGCCCGCGTCCAGGATGCGGAAGCCGGCGGTGACGGCGAGATGCTGAAGCCCCGTCAGCGTGAAGTTCTGGTAGTGATGGGGATGGCCGTGATACGGGAAGAGAAAGGGCGCGCTGAAAAAGGCCTTGCGGCCGGGCTTCAGCACCCGATGCATTTCGCGCACCGCACGCGGCGGGTCCGGAAGGTGCTCAAGAACCGCCTCGCAGTGGATCGCGTCGACACAGGCGTCTGCGTAAGGAAGCCGGTGCACATCCCCGACGACATCCACGTTCGGGAAGGGTCCTATATTGACGTTCGTCAGCCGAGGATCCGAACGAGAGGGGCCGCCCCCAACGGACAGACAGAGGGATTCGTCCGTGAGATTGTCGAAGATGCTTCGGAAGGCCATCCGGCTGGCCTGCGAACGGTGGTCATCAGGCTGTCGCGCACGCAAGCGCGCCGCGACGCCGCGGTCCGCCGGATCTTCTCCGAGTCCGACCCGCAAAAGGGCCCGATCGGCTTCGGCGAGATAACGCTGCGTAAGGGACTCGTCGACCAGAAGGACCGGGATGCGTCCGGCGTGAAGCCGGTACCGTGGCCCCTCGTTCGCAGCCTGCAATCCGGTCCCGTCCTCGCTGAGGATCAACGACACCCCGGTCCTCGGACAGACCAGCTTGCCGCTGAGGATCTGACGCTGGACATCCATACCCCCCCCTCGGTCCCCGGCGAAGCCGGACGTCAGCGCGTCATGAAGCGCTCGCCGGCCCCGTCCTTCCCGACCGTGACCGTGTAGGACGCCCCATCCGGCGACACCCGCACCACGATCGGCTCGGCCTTGCAGTCCTTCGCGGGCTCCCGGTTGGCGATGCGGGATGCGGGCGCCTGCTCTCCGGATGGCAGCCTCAGGTTCAGGTGGAGCTGGAACCACGCCTCCAGCCCCGGGCTGGCCTTGAGCGTCTTCAGCACCTCCGGGTCGCAGCCCTTCCGGTCTCCGTTGTTCATGATCGCCACGCAGGGCGACAGCACCGCCTGGAGCGCCGGGTGGTTGCTGACGGGAAGACCGTGGTGCGTCACCTGCATGACATCCACCGGCCTCAGGACCGGATTCGGACAGGCCAGGCGATGCTCGAGATTCCAGAGCAGGTCGGCGCCGTCGTAGAAATCAAAAGGGCCGTAGGTGAGCACAAAGGCGATGCTTCCGGCATTGTCGTTCATCGCGTCCGGTTTGCCGGGGTGACGCGGACAATCCGGCGGGTTCGGGGGGGATCCGGCGAGGACCCGGGCGTGGGCTGCCACGACGCGCAGGGACAGGGGAGGGGTCCCGGCGGTCGACCGGAGCGGAAGGACATCGCCCGGCTTGACCACCTGTCGCCGACCGGGCGGGATCTGCAGATAGGCGTCATAGGCCTTCCGGTATCGGGCCTCTTCCTGTGCCAGCGTCGGCCCATGGTCGTAATACCGGACGATGGGGATCAACGCGCCGATCTGTTCTGTCCCTCCGAAATGGTCGATGTCCCAATGCGTGATGAGGTGATGGTCGATCCGGGAGAGTCCGGCCTGTTCACGTGCATAGCGGACGATCCGCTCCGGATCCCGGTTCCCGGGCATCCCGGAATCGACCAGGATCGACTCGCCGGCCGGCGTGACGATCAGGGTGGCGGCGCCCCCCTCGACGTCAATGAAGTGGATATCAAGCCCGTGCGCCGGACCGGGGCTTCCGGGGCCTGCGCATGCGAGCAGCATCGCCGGGAGGAGGACACCGGTCCCGAGGAGGCTCTTCATCGCTCCAGCTCCTTCCGGAAAGCCCGTCCGGGATGCCGCCGAAGGCGAAGGCCGAGAGCGTCAGGCCTTCGGCTCGAACCGTGAGGCGAATCGGCCGTAGGCCTCGTCCCAGGACGCCCGGCCTGCCGGCTCGTAGCGCTTCACCTCGCAGGAATCCCGGACGATGTGACGGGCCTCGGACAGGGAGGGGACATCGCCGCAGGCGACCGCCTGCGTGAGGACGTTTCCGAGCGCGGTCGCCTCGACGGGACCGGCCACGACCGGGCACCCGAGGGCGTCCGCGGCGAACTGGTTCAGCAGCTCGTTCTTGGAGCCGCCGCCGACGATGTGAAGGACGTCCACGCGGCTCTTCCGCATGCCCTCCAGCTTGGCGATCACCCACCGGTCCTTCAGGGCCAGGCTCT
>CAYUME010000040.1:1842-15198 GCA_964445475.1 uncultured Planctomycetia bacterium | reverse complement strand
GGAGCTCAACTACGACCTCGAGAGCGACCTCTCGCCGAAAGCGGGCCCCGCGGAGCTCAAGGCCATCCGCGCCATGGCCGACCGCGTCGGCATCGCCCTCAGCGGGCTCTGCTCCTTCCTCTTCTGGCCCTACCCGCTCACCAGCAACGACCCGGCCAAGCGCGCCCGCGGCCTGGAGCTGGCCGCGAAGATGACCGAGGCCGCCCACGCCCTCGGCGTCGCGGACCTCCTCGTCGTCCCCGGCGCCGTCTGCATCCCCTGGCGCGACGACCACGAGCCGGTCCCGAACGACGTCTGCGACAAGCGCGCGAAGGAGGCCGTCGCGAAGCTCCTCCCTGTCGCCGAGCGGCTCAAGGTCCGCCTCAACATCGAGAACATCTTCTTCAACGGCTACCTGATGACGCCGATGGAGATGGCCGCCTTCGTCGACGGCTTCGGGAGCGAGTGGGTGCAGGCCCACTTCGACACCGGCAACATCGCCCTCTACGAGTTCCCCGAGCACTGGATCCCGCTCCTCGGGAAGCGGATCCGGAACACGCACCTGAAGGAGTTCAACCGGAAGAGCCCCGACCACTCGCTGGAGTGCTTCCGGCCGCTGCTGGACGGGACGACGGACTGGCCGGCGGTGATGGAGGCGCTGGACCGGACGGGCTACCGGGGGTACCTGACCTTCGAGTACTTCCACCCCTACGCGCACTACCCCGAGGCGCTGATCTACCAGACGAGCGACTCGATGGACCGGATCCTGGGGAGGAAGGCGTAGGAACAACGGCACGGCCGGGGATGCGTCTGTGACACGAGGGCGGGGTGTGGGAAGCCGGGTCGGGGCGACGGTGGACCTTGTCGGCCGACCTGTTCCCAATCCAGTCGAGGGGCGGGCCTTGTGCCCGCCCGGATGTTGTTCGCCGGCTGACGCGAAACGCGTGATGGGAATCGCGAATAACGTCCGGGCGACCACAAGGGTCGCCCCTCCGGCGGGCGGTGCCCGTCATTCCGCTTTCGTGAAGAACAGGTACGCCGGGCTCTCCGTGACCGTCATCTTGACCGCTCGCGCCCCCGCCGCCTTCCACGCCACCGCCGGGGCGTCGCCCTCGTCCGTCGGCATCCGCTCGGCCTTCGCCGGCGTTCCCGGCAGCCCCTCGAGCGTCACCTCCGCCTCGCGTCCCGACCCCGTCGGCGACCACGCCACCCAGACCTCCGTGCCGGGCTCGCTGCCGTGCTTGAACTCGTAGACGTACAGCGCGCCCGGCTCCTGCCTGACGACCCGAGCCAGCCGGTACTCGCCCAGCGTCTGGTGCAGGTGCCGGACCGCCCAGTAGGACGGCTTCGGCTTGAACTCCCGGGTCAGGCCGGACGCCGCGTGGAACGACGGCTCGTCGTTGTCGTCGTAATAGTAGATGTAGGCCCGGTCGGCCTTGTGCTCCGCGAAGACGAAGAACGAGCGGACGAGGTACTGGGCCTGCTGGAGGTCGGAGACGTCGGTCCAGTTGAGCTTCTGGAACCATCCCGTCCGCTTCTTGAACGCCTCGTCGGTGCAGGCGTCCCAGCCGAACTCGGTGATCCAGACCTGCTTCCCGGGGGCCTTCGCGTCGCGCCAGGCGATGACCTCGTCCACGTATGTCAGGTACTCGATGCCGGGGTCCTCGGGGTAGCTTCGGTCCCAGGGGCTCCGCCCCGGGGCCTTGGGGAGCATGGCGTAGATGTGGGCGTTGATGACGTCGTAGAGCGGGAGGACGTCGGGCGCGCCGAAGGTCTCGTCGAGCGACTTGGAGTAGTCGTCGGCCGCGCGCGCCTGGGCGGTGCAGGTGACGATCTTCATCTTCGGGTCGCCCTCGCGGATCCCTTCGGCCATGGCGCGGAAAATCCGCCGGTAGAGCGCGTCGTCGAACTTCCGGCCCGGCTCGTTGTCGATCTCGATGGAGGTGGCGAGCTTCTCGGCGCCCGAGGGGCCGAAGTAGCGGGCCATCTCGCGGCCGTAGGTGCGGGCCCAGGCCTCCTGCCCCTCCCAGAGCTTCCGGAACTCGGGGGTCCCGTGGCCGAACCGCCCGAACTGGGCGCAGAGGTCGATCTCGAATCCCTCCTGCCGCCACGCGCCGTAGACGTCCTTCCAGTCCACGCGGTTCACGCAGACGGGGAACGTGGGCGGGTTGCCCGGCTTCGCGACGTCCCAGTCGAGATTGTGGTAGTTGCGGACGAGGCGGCAGACCGGGCGGTAGAGGGCGGGCTTGAAGGTGAAGTGCCCGTTGATCCCCATGAAGTCCCTGAAGAGCGGGGCCGGCGCCTCGCCGGCGGCCGCCGGCAGCGCGAGACAGCAGCCCACAATACCGGCCTTCAGCACACGCGGGAGCATGGCGGGATTCCTGAGAGCGGGGGACGTCGCTCAGCCTGCGGCATTGTAGGGGGCGAATGCGCTTGACGCAACGGCCCGTCGCGTCGATCATGGGGGCGTTCCCCGGTGGAGATTCCCATGAGCCCCTTCCGCGCTGCGCCGCCCGCCCTTCTCCTGGCCGTCCTGTTCGGCGGGGGACGTCCCGCCGCGTCCGCGCCGGCCGGGGGAGGGACGGATGCGGTCCCGCGCGATTTCTACGACGCGGTCCGGCGGGCCTCGGTCGAGCTCCTCGTGAACGACCGCCTCGAGGGCACCGGCTGGATCGCCGACGCCTCGGGCGTCGTCTGCACCGTCGCCCACGCCGTCCGGGAGGAGGCCCGCATCGAGGTCCGGCTCGACGGCGCGGGGCGGATCGTGGCGCAGGTCCTGGCCCTCGACCGCGGCCACGACCTGGCGCTCCTCCGGCTGCCGGCGCGCGACGGCGGCTCCTCCGCGCTGCCCCTCGCGGAGGGGTTCCCGCCGGCCGGCAATCCCGTCTTCCTGTACGGCCACCCGCTCTTCCGCCGCGGTCTCCTCGTCCGCGGCGACGTCGCCCGCAACGACACCACGTTCCAGTTCTCCCCGAGCTTCCGGGACTACACCGAGATCGTCCACGTCGCGGCTTCGGCCGCGCCGGGGATGTCGGGCGGCCCCTGGGTCGACGTCCGCGGCGCCGTCGTCGGCGTCCAGTCCCAGATCGTCACCGTCGACAAGACCGTCCACGGCATCGCCATGGCCGCCCCCGTCGCGGCCGTCCGCGAGCTCCTGCGGCGGCGCGAGACGATCCTCACCCCGACGATCGGCGCGGCGATGGACGAGACGTGGCAGCTGGGGACGGACTACCTCAAGACGCTCCCGCCCCGGACCGAGGGGGCGGTGGTCATGAAGCTGTCGGAGGGCGGCCCGGCGGCGAAGGCCGGCATGAAGGAGAAGGAGGTGATCGTCGGCGCGGACGGGCAGCCCGTCCCGACGGTCGACGCCCTCCTGCGCCGGATCCGCGCGAAGAAGCCCGGCGACGCCGTCACGCTCAAGGTCCTTACCCCGGACAACGGCGGCGAGCGCGACGCGACCGTGACGCTGGGATCGTATTGAGCGGCGTGGGAGGGGTTGGTCCGCCCCCTCCCGAGATGTCGCTCCCGGGGCGGACAACCCCGATCCGCAGGTCCGGCCGCCTCCCAGGAGGCCCCGCATGAGCGCGCTCCGCCCGGTCGCCTCCGTCCTCCTGGCCTCCGGTCTTCTGGCCTCCGCCGCCGCGGCACCCGCCCCGCCCCCCGCCGCCCGCCCGGTGCTCCGCGTCGGCATCGACGACGGCGACCTCCGCGGCGCGGACGGGGCCGCCCTGCCGGCCGCCATCGACCGCGTCGCCGCCCTCGGCGGCGGCACGGTCCGCATCGGGCCGGGCCGTTACCTCCTCCGCAACGCCCTCGCCCTCCGTTCCGGCGTCGACGACGGGACGTTCCGGATCTCCGCCCCCCTCTATCTCGACTACATGATGGAGCAGGGCGCCTCCGCATCCCTCGTCTTCCCCGCCGTGGGGGGGTGGCAGGTCCGGAACGTCACGCTCGAGGGGCTCACGATCGACGGGAACCGGGGGAAGACCGTCGCGACGGACGGCTGCCGGAGCGGCGGCCTCTACCTTTTCGAGTGCGGGCGGGTGGCGATCCGGAGCTGCGTCGTCCGCGGCCACCACCACGGGCTCGTCTTCCGCGACAACACGATCGGCAACGCGGCGGCCGGCGGCCCGACTGTCGTCGGCCTCGCCGTCGGCCCCTTCGCGAAGGATCTCGTCCAGGAGGAGAACCGGTTCACGAACGTCCGGAAGGACGTCGCATGGGAGGAGACGCGATGAACGACCGCCTGCGCAACACCGCCCTGGCCCTGGCGGCCCTCGTATGGCTGCCCACGGGCTGTTCCGCCGCCCCTTCGAAGACGCCGGAGGATCGCCTCGCGGAGCGCCTCGAATGGTTCCAGGACATGCGGTTCGGCTTCTTCGTCCACTTCGGCATCTACAGCCAGTGGGGCTGCATCGAGTCGTGGCCGCTGGTCGAGGTGGACACGTGGGCGCGCCCCGACGACCTTCCCGCCTGGGTCGAGCGGGGGAAGGACATGGAGCGCTTCAAGCGCGACTACCGGGCGCTCAACAGGGCGTTCAACCCGACGCGGCTGGACCCGAAGGCCTGGGCCGCCGCCGCGAAGGACGCGGGCATGAGGTATTTCGTCTTCACCACCAAGCACCACGACGGCTTCTCGATGTTCGACACGCGGCAGACCGACTACCGCATCACGCACCCCGATTGCCCGTTCGCGAAGGACCCCCGCGCGAACGTCGCGAAGGTCCTCTTCGACGCCTTCCGCGCGGAGGGCTTCGGCATCGGCGCCTACTTCTCCAAGTCCGACTGGCACCACCCCGGCTACTGGAGCCCCGGCGCCCCCGCGAAGGACCGCAACCCGAACTACGACACGCTGAAGGAGCCGGAGCAGTGGGCCGGCTTCGTGAAGTTCGTCCACGGCCAGGTCGAGGAGCTCACGACCGGCTACGGGCCGGTCGACATCCTCTGGCTCGACGGCGGCCAGGTCCGGCCGCCGAAGCAGGACATCCGGATGGACGACCTCGCCGCCATGGCCCGCCGCCACCAGCCGGGCCTGATCATCGTCGACCGCACCGTCGGCGGGAAGCACGAGAACTACCGGACGCCCGAACAGGAGGTCCCCGAGAAGCCTCTCGACTACGTCTGGGAGTCCTGCATCACGATGGGCAAGCAGTGGTCGTACAAGCCGGACGACCGGTACAAGTCGGTGCGCGAGCTGGTGCACCTGCTGGTGGACGTCGTGGCCAAGGGGGGAAACCTGCTGCTCAACGTCGGTCCGCAGCCCGACGGCCAGCTCCCGCCGCCGGCGCTCGAGCGCATGGAGGCGATCGGGGCGTGGATGAAGGTGAACGGCGAGGCGATCTACGGGACGCGACCCGTGGCGCCCTACAAGGAGGGGCGGGTCTGCCTGACGAAGAAGGGCGGCGCGGTCTACGCGATCTGCCTGGCGGGGGAGGGCGAGGAGGCGCCGCCGGCGAAGGTCGCGCTGACGTGCGTCCGGCCGAAGGCCGGCTCGACCGTCCGCCTGCTCGGCCTCGACGCGCCGGTCCCCTGGAAGGCGGAGGGGAAGGGCGTCCTCCTCGAGGTCCCCGAGGCGGCGATCCGCACCCCGCCGTGCCAGGACGCGTTCGTCTTCCGGATGGAAGTCGACTGACAAAGCACGGAGTACACGGAGACGGCACGGAGGCATATGGGATGTTTTGCTCCGTGCCTTCTCCGTGATCTCTGGGTCTCCGTGCTGAAACCCCGTGGTAATCTGCGAAATCTGTGTCCCGCCCTCAGAAAGGACCCTGCATGCGGAGCAACCTTTCTGGGCTGACCTGTGCCCCTGCACGATCTGCCGCGCTGGATTTGACGTCCGGTGTCCTCGTCGGACTCGCCCTGGCCCTCAGCCTCCCCCTCGCCGCCGAGCAGCCCGCCGGCCTCCGCGCCGTCCACGACGCCGGCCAGACGCGCCTGATGTGGCGCGAGGTCGATCCACCCCTCGCGAAGGACGCCGCCACGATGGGCGAGCTGAAGCGGGCGAAGGCGGCGGTGGGAAAGCCGGGCGGGATCCGCTACCGCGTCTACCGCTCCGCGACGCCGATCGCCTCCCTCGACGGCCTCGTCCCCCTCGCCGAGCTCCCGCCCCTCACCGGCTGGAACGCCGACCACTACGGCGAGGACGACAAGCCCGACCGCCCCGCCTTCCGGTACGTCGTCGAGGACGGGAAGGGCCCCGTCCCGCCCGGCACCGGCGTCTTCGCCCACAACCCCGCGGGGGCCGGCGACGCGTGGTACGCCGTGACGGCCGTCGCGGGCGGAACGGAGGACCGGACGCTGGGCGCGAACGTCCTGCGCGAGCCGGTCCGCGAGACGGTCGGTCCGGGCGCCCCCGTCCTCCAGCGCGTCGAGCGGCCGGAGGAGTTCACGTACGTGAAGGGGCCGACCCTCCACTTCTATGTCCGCTGGGAGTCCCCGCCGACCTGCAACGTGCCGGGGCGGCCGTACGACTACCTCGTCGCGGTGCCGCCGGACCCCGCGCGTCCGGCCCCTGTCGGCCTCCACCTGCACTGCTGGGGCGGGAGCCTCCACGGCGGCTACGGCTGGTGGTACAACGCGGAGAAGGGGGCGATGCTGATCGCCTCCAACCAGGTCCCGTACGACTGGTGGACGGGCTACCACGAGCACTACGGCCTCGGGCCGCGCGAGCGCGACACCTGGGCGAAGGGCGTTGTCCGGCCCTACACCCAGCGCCGCCTCCTCGCCTTCCTCGATTGGGCGGCGACGCAATGGGAGATCGACCGGTCGCGCGTCTTCGCGGCCGGCAACTCGATGGGCGGCTCCGGCTCCCCCATGCTCGCCATCCGCCACCCCGACCGCGTCGCCTGGGCCGTCTCGTGGGTCGGCGTCCACGTTCCCGCGATGTCCCCCCAGTTCGCGGGCTCCTACGCCCAGGTCTACGGCGAGCCCGACTGGGGCGTCCGGTTCGAGGACGGCACGCCCGTCTGGGACCACTTCAGCGACGCGTGGTACCTGCGGCGGCACCCGGAAAAGGAGGTCGGCTTCATCACCTTCTCCAACGGGAAGAACGACGGCGGGATCGGCTGGCCGCAGGCGGTCGCCTTCCTCCGCGCGCTCCAGGAGACGCGCCGCCCCTTCCTCTTCGTCTGGGGCCAGGGCGGCCACGGCCAGCGCGCGACGATGCCGCTCTCGCTCGAGCAGCGCGTCCTCCCGATCGACGTCCGCCTCGACCAGTCCCTCCCCGCCTTCGGGCGCTGCAGCCTCGACGACGATCCCGGCGGAGGCGACCCGAAGGACGGCGCCCCGGAGGGGCAGGTCAACCTCTACCTCTCCTGGGAGACGAAGGACGTCGTGGACGAGCCCGGGCGCTGGGAGATGACGGTGGGGCTGATCGACCGGGCGCCCGCCGCGGAATGCCGGGTCGACCTGACGCCGCGCCGCTGCCAGCGGTTCCGGCCCGTTCCCGGCACGGCCCTTCGCTGGACGAACGTTTTGCCCGCGGACGGTCGCGAGGTCCAGTCGGGCGAGGCGAAGGCGGACGCGCTGGGGCTGGTGACGCTGGCGGGCGTGACCGTTCAAAAAGGAGGGAGCCGCATCCGGATCGCGCCGTGAGGATGCGGCGGTTGCGCGGCGTGTCCGGACGGCCCCCGTTTTCGGCGGCATTGACTTCGTTCCTCGATACCGAGTCCGGCTCGATCGCGGCGCTGGACCTCTATCTCGCGGTCCGGGTCGAGGTGGCGACGGCCCCCGCCGGCGGCGCGGGAAAGTGACGTGACCGCACGTGGCGCAGGAAGCGGCGGCGCGGCGCCCTCAGGCTCCCGCCCGATAGGATTTGTCCTGGTTCCTCACGTCCGCTTCAAACCCGGGTATCTCCTCGACCCGCATCCCCAGCCCCGGCCCCTTGAGCGACGCCGTGTGCGCGTGGCCGTCGCGGATCTCGCAGATCCCGCCGTGCAGCCGGCCCACGAGGCCGTTGGCCCGGGGGAAGAACTGGCGCGCGTTGGCCTCCACGCCCTTGACGGTGTGGATCCGCGCGGCGAGGCCGACGGACTGGAGGAGGGCCAGCGAGGGGTTGGTCAGGTCCTGCACCGCATACGGGATCCCCGCGCGCTCGGCCATCGGCGCGAAGACGAGGTCCGCCGAGAGGCACTTGCAGCTCTTCAGCGCGATCCCCGACCAGCCCAGCTCCATCGCCAGCCGGAAGTCCTCGAGCGAGGTGAGGCTCTCGTCGATGAGGACGGGCTTCAGCCGCGCGATCGGGCGCATGTCCCACCGGTGCGCCCGGAGGTCCCGCTCCGTCGGCTGCTCCACGTAGAGCAGCTCGTCGACCACCGGGGGATCGGTCTCGCGCAGCCTGGACAGGTACTCCACGATGTAGTCGGGCGACTCGCACTGCTCGTTCGTGTCGGCGGTGAGGAACGGCCGCTCGGGCAGGCCGGGCCGGCGCGCGATGCGGACGGCGTGATAGATCCGGGAGACCTCGCGGGTCCGCTCGAGGTCCCACGCGAGGTCGCGTCCGCGGAGCTTGACCTTCAGGCAGAAGACGCCGTCCCGGGAGATCCAGTCCTCCAGCGCGTTGGGGACGCCGTCGTCGGGCGCGCCCGGCGGCGCTTCCCCCCGGCGGAGCGCGTCGAGCCCGCCGACGAGGTGGAAGACGGGTAGCGACGGGGCGAAGCGCTGGCGGAGGAACGCGGCCGGGTGGATGCCGCGCCAGCCCTCCCCCAGGAACCGCGCGAGGTCGAAGTCCATGTGCTCCGGGCCGCACGCGAGGTATGCATCGATCCCGAGCGCGTGTCCGAAGGCGTCGTGGATCGCGTGGTCGATCGGGCTGGCGCAGACGAGGGCGGCGAGCGCGTTCATCGGCTCCCCGGCCTCCCGCCGGCCGATCTCGCCGGCGAGGCGGTGCAGCTCCGCCTCCGTCTCCCAGAAGAGGGCGAGCGGGTGGGCGTAGCGGTTCGTGCCGGCCAGGAGCCGCCCCCAGGCGTCGAACAGCGCGGCCATCGCGCGGGCGCGGGCGGCGTGCGTCCCCGCCGGCCCCGGCCACGCCCAGAGGTCCATCAGGAACATCGCCCCCCAGCCCGTCCCCCGCCGCCCGTCCCCGGTCACCACCTCCACCCGCGCCAGACCGATCGGCAGGTCGTCCACCACCACCGCCCCGAACTTCAGCGGCGTCCGGCAGACGGTGCGGACGAGGAAGGTCTCGACGGAGAGGATCCGGGCGTCGGTCAGCATGGGGGTCTCCTGGGCCGGACAGCCTACGCGGGCGGGGGGAGTGCGTCAAGGTGTGGGAGGGGTTGGTCCGGCTTCGCCCGGCGGGCGCCTCACCCGGCGGGGCCGGACAACCCCGATTTCCCGGCCCCCCGCCCCCCGCGGGTGTCTTCAGGGGCGATCCGTCGCCCCCACCGCCTGCGCCACGAGCCGGCCGATCCAGCCCGCCCCCAGCGCCTCCAGCAGCCGCTCCTCCTCCCGCTTTCACGTCGAGGCCGAGCGCGGCCGGGATCTCGCCGGGGCGGAGCGCGTTGAGGTCGCAGCCGTCGGGCGACACGACGCGCCCCCGGCGGTCGACGACCGGGATCCCGTTCAGGCGGCAGACCCGCGGCCGGTGGGCGTAGAGGAGGCAGGCGCCGTCCGGGCCGAGAGCGGGGCAGGGGACGTCCCCGACGGCGTCGCAGAGGGCGTCGATCGCGAGGTCCGCCCGCCCCGCGAGCCGCGGCTCGGCCGCGGCGACCTTCGCCAGGACGTCGGCGGCGCGCCCGCGGATCCCCGCCTGCGTCTCCGCCGGGAGCGCCGCGAGCCCCTCCCGCAGGAGCGCCGCGTCGAGCGGCGTCACGTCGAAAAGCCCGAGGCAGCAGGCGCGGCAGCCGCGTCGGCAGGCGACCTGCGACGGGAATCGCGCGGCAATGCGGCCGAACCAGGCGTCGATCGAGCCGAGGAGGGCGAGGTATCGGGGGAGCACGTCGTGCATGGGATCCGCCCATTATAGCGCCGGGCGCGACCGGGGCCACGGGGAAGTCCGGGATTCCCGGCAGGAAATGAAGCCACCCTTCCCGCGTCCGGGAAGGGTGGCCGTCGGTTCGCGCCGGGGTCGGCTTGCGCTACTCGCTCTTGTCCAGGTCCTTGTCCTTCTTGTGGAACAGGACCGAGGCGGGGAGGATCTGCTTGTCCACGCCCTCGGCGGACCAGGAGACCTTGCAGCCGGTGCCGCCCTCGTTCTCGAACAGGTCGATCTTGATCTCGTGCTCGCCGGCCTTCAGCTCGACCTCGCCCTCCTTCTCCTCCATGCCGTGCAGGCCGCCGTTGTCGACCACCTGCTTGCCGTCGATCCAGAGGCGGGAGCCGTCGTCGGACTCGGTGTAGAGCTTGTACTTGCCGTCCTTTTCGATCTTGAGGACGCCGGTCCAGCGGACGTAGAAATGCTCGCTGAGCTGGGTGCCGGGCCAGACGTCGTCGGTGCTCTCGACGTCGACGGTCTTGTCGATCCGGCGGACGGTGGCCTTCTTGTCGGCCGCGATGCTGGGGAAGTCCTCGATCGCGTCGACCACGTCAAAGACCTCGCAGACGAGCCCCGGCTTCAGCTCGACCGCGTCCTCGGCCACGGCGGCCAGCGCCCCCATGGAGAGCAGACCCGCCGCCACGTACGTCTTCATACGTCCTCCCTCGCGATGCCCGAGTGCGCGAACGGCATGGGGGGGCGGCACCCGCATGGGTGCAATCGCCCCTCCGAAAGGCCGCTGCGGAATCAGGGCCAGGAGGACTGTAGGGGGATGGGACGTCAAAGTCAACGTGGCGACGGCCGGGCTGGCAGGCTCCTTGGGAGCCGCTGACGGGGTCCAAGAAATGATTATATAAACATTACGTGTGTCGCAAGTCGTTGTATGTCATTTAATTGCGACCATAACGTTTGCGTAGATAGTATATGTGTACAAAGTATGTTTGCCGGGTTGACCCGGGCCCCGCGCCGCGTGACAGCACGTCTCGCCCGTCCTTCTCCCCTCCTCTCTTTCTCCCTTCCCGCTTTCGCTTTTCAGCCGGGGCCTCCTGTTCTAGAATGCGCCGTGCGGGGGCTCGGACAGGCAGATGTGCTGGAAGCGGTCCCTCTTCGTCCTGGCCTCGAACCCGACCTCTTCTCCCTGATGAACACGCTGGCGTGAAGCTCCCCGCACCGGAAGGGCGGGTGAGGCGGCGCGGGGTGCGCCGTCTCTCGTCCGGATGGCCTCGTCGGAAACGCCTGCGATGCGCCGACTCCTGCTGACGGTCGCCGTCTTCCTTGCGGCCTGTGCCGACGCGGCCGAGTCCCCCGTCCCCCCGGCTCCCGCCTTCCCCTCGCACGTCCTCGCCAACGACCGCGTCCGCATGACGCTCTACCTCCCCGACGCGGCGGCGGGCTTCTACCGCGGCCCGCGCTTCGACGGGTCGGGGATGATCGCCCGCGTCGAGGCCGGGGGGCACGTCTTCTACGGTCCCTGGAAGACGCCCCACGATCCCTCCGGCAACGACTGCGCCATCGGCCCCGCCGAGGAGTTCGGCATGACCCGGCCGGTCGGCTACGACGAGGCGGCGCCCGGCGGCCTCTTCCCGAAGATCGGCGTGGGTCTGCTCGAGAAGGAGGCGGCGGCGGACCCGGCGAAGAAGACCTCCTACGGGTTCTGGAAGCCCTACGCCATCGCCCGGCCCGGTGCGTGGAAGATCGCCCCCGCGCCCGGCGCCGTCACCTTCGAGCAGGAGCTCGCCGCCCCCGGCGGGTACGGGTACCGCTACGTGAAGCGGATCGTCCTCGCGCCCGGCGCCGATGGGTTCGCGATCGAGCGGCGCCTCGAGAACACCGGGTCGAAGCCGCTCGTCACCGACCACTACAACCACAATTTCACGATCATCGACGACGTCCCGATCGGGACGGATTACCGGGTCGTCTACGACGTCGCGCCCGGCCCGACGTCGGGGGAGCCTCCCGCGTTCTCGGTCGAGGCGAAGAAGCCTCATTCGCTCGGGGGCTTCGCCGAGGTCCGCGGCCGGGCGCTCGTCTTTACGGCCGCGCTGCCTCCCGGCAAGGCGATCCACGCCAACCTCCTCGGCTTCCCGGGGGGCGCGCCCTATGCCTTCGCGATCGAAAACCGGAAGACCGGTGCGGCGATTCGCGTGCGGGGCGAACGTCCCCTGGCGCGCGCCGCGGTCTACGCCGTCCGCACCGCCGTCTGTCCGGAGCCGTTCATCGATATCGACCTGGCCCCCGGGGCGGTTCTGGAATGGAAGACGGAGTATCTCCTCGAGGCGCGCCTCCCGGCCGGAGCGGAAACGCGGTGAAGAGGCTGGCGCGGAAGGCCGGGGGTGTGCTATAGGGGGGCCGGACCCGACGCCGGTCGTCCCCCTTCCTTCTTCTCGTGCATCGGAGGCCATCATGAGTCAGCACCGGACACCGGTCCTTGCCGCACTGGCGCTTGCCGCCGCGGCCTGCGCCCCCGCCGGGATGACGGCCGACGCGTCGCCCGGAAAGCGCCCCAACGTGCTCTTCATCCTGACCGACGACCAGCGGTGGGACGCCATCGGCGTGGGGGGCAGCCGGCACCTGAAGACGCCGAACATGGACCGGCTGGCGAAGGAGGGGGTCCACTTCCGGAACGCCTTCTGCACGACGTCGCTCTGCTCCCCCAGCCGGGCGAGCATCCTCAGCGGCCTCTACGCCCACGCGCATGGCGTCACGAACAACTTCACCGAGTACCCCGCGAATTTCAAGAGCTTCCCGATGGTCCTGCAGGCGCAGGGGTACGACACCGCCTACGTCGGCAAGTGGCACATGGGCGAGAACAACGACGAGCCGCGCCCGGGCTTCGACTGGTTCGTCACCCACAAGGGCCAGGGCAAGTACTTCGACACCGAGTTCAACTTCAACGGCACGAGGCGCGAGGTGGTGAAGGGGTACTACACGCACGTCGTTACCGGCATGGCCGAGGCGTGGATCGGACGCAAGCGCGACAAGCCCTGGATGCTCATGATCGGCCACAAGGCCCCGCACAGCTTCTACTTCCCCGAGCCGAAGTACCAGAAGTCGTTCGAGGACGTCCGTATCCCGTACCCCGAGACCGCCTTCCTGCTCGACGACAAGCCCGCTTGGATCCGCGACCGGCTCCGCACCTGGCACGGGATCTACGGCCCCCTCTTCGACTGGCGCAAGCAGTTCCCCGACGACCGGCCCGAGGCCGTGAAGGACTTCGAGGCCATGACGCGCGCCTACTGGGGCACGCTGCAGTCCGTCGACGACAGCGTCGGACGCCTCTACGCGCTGCTGCAGGAGCGCGGCGAGCTGGACAACACCCTGATCGTCCTCATGGGCGACAACGGCCTCCTCAACGGCGAGCACGGCATGGTGGACAAGCGGACCATGCACGAGGCCAGCATCCG
>CAYUME010000040.1:0-1832 GCA_964445475.1 uncultured Planctomycetia bacterium | reverse complement strand
CCCCTCGTGGCGCGCTACCCCGGCCTCGTGCCGCCGGAGGCCCCGAAGGTCGTCGAGAAGCAGGTCCTCACCGTCGACATGGCGCCCAGCATCCTGGAGCTCTGCGGATCGCCCCCCCTGCCGGGCATCCATGGCCGATCCTGGGTGCGGCTCGTGCAGGGCGGGGACCCGCAGTGGCGCACGTCGTGGATCTACCATTACAACTATGAGAAGCAGTTCCCCTACACCCCCAACGTCCGCGGCGTCCGCACCGACACGTGGAAGTATGTCCGCTACCCGCACGGCGACGGCTCCCCCGACCGCCACATGGCCGAGCTCTACAACGTCGAGTTCGACCGCGACGAGCGGTACAACCTCATCGGCGAGCCGAAGTACGCCCCGGTCGTCGAGGCCCTGCGGGCCGAGCTCGTGCGCAGCATGGCGGCGGTCGGCCTCACCCCGGAGACGGACACGATGCCCCTCGACGAGGGCATCAAGTCCAAGCTGCCCGAGAAGTCGATCCGGTAGGGCGCCCTTGAAATCCTACGGGATTGGTGTATCTTATTAGGGAACTCCAGGGTCTCTTATTGCGGGCCGCCCTTCCCTTTCCGTGCCGCGGCCCCCGAACCCGCCCAGGGCGCCCGATGTTCACGAAGGCCTTCGACCGGCGCGTGTATGCGACCCTCGCCGTCCTCGCCGGGACGGGGGCCCTCGGCACCGCCTTCGGCCTCTTCGCCCTCTGGCCCTCCCACATGGAGGCCGGCTACGCCCCCGCGCAGCCGGTCGCCTTCAGCCACCTCACCCACGCGGGAAACCTCCGGATCGACTGCTTCTACTGCCACACCGAGGCGGAGAAGAGCCCCCACGCCACCGTCCCCTCCGTCTCCGTCTGCATGAATTGCCACGAGCACGTGAAGCCCAAGGACCGCCGCGGGCGGATCAAGCCGGACGTCGCGACGCTGCTCGCGCATTGGGAGAAGAAGGAGCCCATCCGCTGGGTGAAGGTGAGCGACCTCGCCGACTTCGCCTACTTCGACCATGCGCGCCACCTCGCCGGCGGCGTGACGTGCCAGGAGTGCCACGGGCCGGTGGAGCGGATGGAGCGCCTGCGGCGCGAGTACGGCCTGAAGATGAGCTGGTGCCTGGCGTGCCACCGGAAGCCCCCCGAGGCGGGGCGCCCGGCGGCCTTCGCCGAGCCGGGCCACCGGGCCCCGACGACCTGCTCGACCTGCCACCGGTAGGAACGGAGGGTTAACCGCCAAGGACGCCAAGGGGTACAGAAAGATCGCCAAGGGCTGTTCGTGGCGTCCTTTCTGTTCTCATGGCGATCTTGGCGGCAGATTTCCTGAAGTGTGTTGTGCGAGGAAGGCGGCATGAGACCGGACGGACTTTGGATTCTGAGGCATCATGACGCGCCCGGGACGGGAGGCGAAGCCCCGCCGAAGCCCCCTTCGTTTGCCAACGAGGCGAAGGCGGGCGGGGGGGAATCCCTCCGCCGTCGCGAGGTGCTCAAGCTGCTCGGCGCCTCCTCCGCCCTCGCCCTCGGCCTCCCCGGCTGCACCCGCAAGCCCCGGCGCCGCATCGTCAGCCGCGCCGAGGGGCCGGAATACCAGAAGCCCGGCGCCGCCCTCTCCTATTCGAGCACGTGGATGGAGGGGGATTATCCGTACGGCATCGTCGTCAAGACCGTCGACGGCCGGCCGGGGAAAATCGAGGGGAATCCCGACCACCCGGTCAACGAAGGCGCCTCCTCGGCCGCCATGCAGGCCTCCCTCCTCTCGCTCTACGACCCCGACCGGTTCGGGGCGCCGGGGGTCGGGGAGCCCGTCGACTGGGCCGCCGCCGACGCGCGG
>CAYUME010000039.1:293-15276 GCA_964445475.1 uncultured Planctomycetia bacterium | reverse complement strand
CGAGGAACTCCTGCGCGTTCTGGCTCCGAACGGGAGGGCCCTGTTCCCCAGTCGTCAAGCGTCACCTCCCAATCGCATGCGGGTCAAGCCTAGGCCGAGGGAGATCGACGAGTGGACGCACTACCTTTACGACGCGACGAACAACGCGGTGTCTCATGATGCGGTCGTCGCCCCGCCTCGCCAACTGCAGTGGGTGGGCAGCCCTCGCTGGGCGCGCCATCACGATCACATGGCCAGCCTGTCGGCGCTGGTCTCCGCCGGCGGACGCATCTTCTACGTGATGGATGAGGGGCCCAAGGATACGATCCTGCTTCCGCCAATCTGGTCCCTGACCGCACGGGACGCATTTAATGGTATCGTCCTCTGGAAACGCCCGATTGAGACCTGGTGCACGCATCTCTGGCCATTGAAGAGCGGACCCAATCAACTGCCCCGGCGTCTGGTGACCGACGGCGGGAAGGTCTACGTAACCCTCGGCATCGATGCACCCGTATCCGCCCTGGACGCCGCCACCGGCAAGACGCTCCAGGCCTGGAAGGAGACGGCGTTTGCGGAGGAACTGATCCTCTCCCGGGGCGTGCTGTTCGTGCAGTGCACCACGCGACCGACCCCGTGGAACGATTACCGCCCGAAGTACACGGACATCTGGCGCAACTGCCGCCCCAACGAGGGCGCGTGGGACAAGCAGGCGCGCATACTCCACGCCATCGATATCGGAACGGCAAAGATACTCTGGACGCAGGAACACGTGATCGCGCCGTTGACCTTGGCAGCCGACAAGGATCGGATCTACTTCTACAATGGCGACCACGTGATCGCGGCCGACCGGAAGACCGGCATACAGGTGTGGGCCTCACCGCCGGTCAAGTGCGCCCCCAGCCTGAGTCCGGCCTACGGTCCGACGCTGGTCGTGCACGCCGATGTGGTCCTGCTTTCCGCCGAGCAGAAGACCATGCACGGGTTCGACGCCGCCACCGGCCGAAAACTGTGGTCCGCCCCCCATCTTTCCGGCGGCCATACGTCGCCCGAGGATCTGCTCGTCATTCAGGACGCGGTCTGGTGCGGTGTAGGCAATGTCACGGGACGCGATCTGCACACCGGCGAGATCAAAGGGCAGATCCCTCCCGATGCGAACTCCTACTGGTTCCACCACCGGTGCCATCGCGCCAAGGCGACGGACCGTTATGTGCTCCTTTCGCGCACGGGGATCGAGTTCGTGGACCTCGCCGCCAAACACTGGGTCAACAACAACTGGGTGCGCGGCGGCTGCATCTACGGCGTCATGCCGTCCAACGGGCTGGTCTACGCTCCGCCGTCGGCGTGCGGATGCTATCTGGAAGGCAAACTTTTCGGGTTCAATGCCTTGGCGCCGGAATCGCCCATGCTGAAACAGATCCGCACGGTCCCGGACGATGGACGCCTTGAAAAGGGCCCGGCCTACGGGGAACCCAAGGGCGTGGGCACCCAACCCGTGGCGGCCCACGACTGGCCCACCTGTCGGCATGACCCGGCTCGAAGCGGCGCTTCGGAGACGGAACTGCCGCCCGGCCTGAAAGCGCTTTGGCAGGCGCAGGTGACGGGACGATTGAGCAGTCCGACGTGTGCGGATGGCCGGGTCTTCGTGGCGTCCATTGACACGCATGCGGTTCACGCCTTTGAAGCCGGTTCCGGGAATCGGCTCTGGGCGTACACGGCCGGGGGACGTGTGGACTCCCCGCCGACAATCCACAACGGCCTGGCCCTCTTCGGGTGTGCCGACGGCTGGATCTACGCCCTTCGAGCCGCCGACGGCGTCCTGGCGTGGCGTTTCCGCGCGGCGCCCATAGAGCGGCAGGTCATGTCGTTCGAGCAACTGGAGTCATGCTGGCCGGTCAGCGGCAGCGTCCTGGTCGCGAACGATTGTCTCTACACAGTCGCGGGCCGTTCGGCCTTCCTCGACGGCGGCCTGCGCCTGTTGCGACTCGACCCGCAGACAGGTCAGAAACGGTCTGAAACGGTCGTCGATTATGGTGACCCCGAGACCGCCAAGGCGCTCCACGAGAAACTGAAGGGCTGCACGGACATGCCGGTGGCCCTGCCCGATCTCCTTTCCTGCGACGGGCAGAATGTCTACCTGCGTTCACAGGCGTTCGATCTGGAGGGCGGCATCCGGAGCACGGTCCCGCTGCGCGCCAACGATCAGGCCGGTCCGGATGCGCACCTCTTTGCCCGTACCGGATTCCTGGACGACACGTGGTATTCCCGATCCTTCTGGATCTACGGTCGTGGCATCGTCGGGCTACACAAGTACCCGGCGGGCTTCGAGCAATGGTGTGAACCCGCCTGGTATGCGCCGTCCGGACGGTTGCTGGCCTTCAACAAGGACACGGTGTACGGATTCGGCCGGAAGCCGGCGTTCCAGGTCAACTCCGCGGCCTATGCCTATCAGCTGTTTGCCGCCGCGCGCGCCGTGTCTCCGGAAGCCTACGCCAAGGCCGTCGCCAACGTGACAGAAGAGGGGAAGGCCAAGGGCTACCACTCCGACTGGAAAATGCGTCTGGGTTTGCCGGCGTCCCAACAAAGCGCGGTGGCGTATCATTGGTCATCGGACGCGCCTGCTTTCCAGGCGCGGGCGCTGGTCCTTACGGGCAATACGCTCTTTGCCGCCGGCCCGCCGGTGATGCTGGATCAGTGCAAGGCGTTTTCCAGCCTCGATACTCCCGAGACCAAGGCCGCACTGGTCAACGAGGCCGCCGCGCTGGCCGGCAAGAAAGGGGCCTGCCTGTGGGGCGTCTCGGTAAAGGACGGCGCGAAACAGCTGGAGGTGGCGCTCGAATCGCCGCCGGTCTTCGACGGGATGATCGCCGCCCGCGGAAGGCTGTTCATCGCCACCCAGGACGGCCGCCTGATGTGCCTGGGCGGGAAATAGCGCCGCGACGGGACGGAGCCTGTCGGCACCGCCGTGCCGGCGACGGGTCCGGTCGCCTTCCGCTCAACCGCCCCGCGCCAGACGCGGGCCCCTCGCGTCCCACGCCACCCGCACCTTCGAGAGGTACCAGGTCTTGCCGCGGTCGTTGTTGCCCTGGAAAAAGAGATGCGTCGATCCGTCGTCGTCGACGAAGACGCCGGGATGGCCCGACTCGCTCGCGTTCCACTCCCCCTCCCGGCCGTTCGCCAGGAACGGCTTGTCCGACAGCCGCGTCCACGCGATCCCGTCCTCGCTGACTGCGACGCCGATCTGCTGGGGGTCGTTGTTGTACCCGCCGGCGTAGAACAGGAAGAGGCGCCCGTCGTGCTCGCAGACGGAGGCCGCCTCGATGCACGCCTTCTCCCACGGCAGTTCCGGCTTGAGGATCGGGCCGTCGCAGAGCTGCGTCCACGCGCCGCGGCCGAGGTCCGAGTCCTCCGGCGCGCCGGCCACGCCCAGCATCTGGGTCTTCATCCCCGGGTCCCGCGTTGCCCAGTAGAGAAGCATCCGCCCCTTCCAGAGGACGGTCTCCGCGTCGATGGCGCGCCCGCAGGTCCATGCGCCGGAGGGATGGAAGATCGGATTGGTGGGATTTCGCTCGAACCGGATGCCGTCTTCGGAAATGGCGTGGCAGATGGCGTCGGCCTTCCCGTTACCGTACGTCTGGTAGAAGAGATGGACCTTGCCCTGGAAGACCATGGCGTCCGGGGCGGCCAGTCCCTTGGCCTCGCACCCGCCGACAGGCAGCACCTCGCCGGCCTTCTCCCAGCTCACCAGGTCCCGGCTGCGAGCGATCCCGGCCGACCACCCCACATGTCCCGCACCGGGGGGGAGCGAGTAATAGAGCAAGTACGCTCCACGGAACCGGATCACGCTCGGATCCTTGGTGAAGGGCTTTCCACGGCAGGCGTCGGCGAAGGTGAGCACGTCCGGAGGGGCGTGGGGGGATCTCTCGAAGGGAGGATCGGCCGCCAGGCGACGGGGGATCAGGGCGAGGACCCCGGCGGCACCGGCCAGACGGGAGAGAATGTCCCTCCTCCGGCACGCTCCTCGCGCGATCAGCGGGGAAACCGGAAAGGGCTGAGCCCCGGCGCAAGGCCCTGCACCCGACACGCCGGAATCTCGACGGTCGCTCGCCTGGCGCATCACGCCGTCCCCGGCTTGACGGCGAGCCATTTCAACCCCTCCTCGCACGTCGGGAAAAAGGCGATCTGGGTGGACCGGTTGTTCGACACATTCTCGAAAAAGCGCGTCAGGTCGTCCGGTCGGTAGTCGGTCAGGCAATAGGCAATCCGAAGGCCGTACAGGCCCTGATCGGCGAAATACGTCCCGCTATCAAAGGCGTCCATCTCCTTCATCTCCCGGATCGGCTTCGGCCCCGTGATCAGGACCGCGTGGCATCCGCTCTGGCGACAGACCTCCGCCAGGTCGTCAAACTGAGCGCGCACTGCGTCCGGGGTGATCTGGAACGCCCCCGTGTTCGTCACGCGGACGTACCCGTCCAGCACCTCGATACGATAGCTTTTTTCCACGACGGGCCTCCGCACCCTGGACGATCCCGGCCGGGCCGCATTGTGTCGCGCATCGCCATGCGATACAAGGCCCTCTTCACTCCCCCCCCCCGAGTGACTCCAGAAGAGTCAGGATCTCGACCCGGACACGATCCGCACCGGCCCGGTCCTTCGCGTCGCCCCACTGGAGCGAATCGACGGTCGGCGTCCCCAGGACGCGATCGGCCGCCTCCGCCAGAAGGGTCCGGGCCCGATCGATCCGCGACGCGTCGACCCCCGACGCGACCGACACCGCGATCGCCTCGCGCAGCATCACCAGGTACTCGTAATCCTCCACCCCTTCCCGGACCGCCTCCATGTGCTTGCCTGCCGTCACGCCGTCCGGCTCGAGGAAAAAGGGGACATACGGGTACCGGCTCGACACGTACTCGTTCCAGGAGGACGCGCCGCCGGAGTCGCCGAAGGACCAGAAGTAGCTGCCGGCGGCCCCGTATTTCCAGCAGGTCCACGCCTGCAGACGATGATACGCATACGGGTCGAGCAGTCTCACGGGACCGTTGCAGGAATAGAAGGCCAGCTCGGTGCCGGGCGGCTTGCGGGTCGTGTAGAAGTCGCGGTAGGAGGCCCGGTGATAAAACCGCGGTCGGTGCAGGCAGAGGACGTCGCACGCGGCCAACATCTCCGGATCGGCCTCCCGGGCCGGATCGATGTGCAGCGGGTCCTCGAAGATCCGGACGCCGGTCCCGGCCGCCCGGATCGCGCGGGCCCAGGCCCGGATCAGCGCGTCCTGCTCCGGCAACGACGGCTCGTCGACGAGAAGGAGCAGCAACTGCCCCGGATCGAGGCCCCGGGACGCGGCGTGTCGGGACCAGAAACGGATCCACGCCCCCACGGCGGCATCAAAAGCCGCCGTGCCGGGCTCGAAGCGGTCGTACCGGGCTCCCGCCGCGGCATAGACGCAGTACTGGCGGGCCCCGGCCCACCGATCCACCCACGCGTCGAATCGCGTGGTATCGGGCGCTGTCGTCAGGCGTCCGTCGTCGGCGTGCGTCCCGTGCGCGAGCACGGCCGCGGTCGCCCACGGCGAGTCGACGAAGCGATCGCGCAGGTGCGCGATGACCTCCTCCCGATTCCCCGGCGTGATCTCGTACTGCGCATCGGCATCCGTGTAGTCCCATCCGCCCAGGTGCAGCGCCGGCCGGTCCGGGAACCGGATCCGCGATACGCGCACGACGAAGGGCACCTCCGGGAGGCCGGTCATCCGGAGGAAGCCCCGGTGCACGCCGGGCTCGATCTCGTCCGGTCGGAGGCTCAGCCAGACCTGGCGGGTCATGCCGGACGGGATGCCGAGGCAATAGGCCCCGTCCTCGCGCGGGGCAGGCGGGAGTGCGGCCGCCACGGGAATCCCCTGGTTCGTGTCGGTCCACGCCACTTCGTGGACCGAGATCCAGGGCGGATTCCTTCCGCCGGGCAGCCCTTCGATCGACAGGGACACTTCGCGGTCCTCCGGGGTTGCGTTGGAGAGGTGGAGAACCGCGGCGCGGGTCTCGCGCATCATGAGGGAGAGGGAGATCGACGGGGCCCCGGTCGGCGGCGGGCTGTGAACGATCTCCAGGGGGTCCCAGGGGGACGCGGTCCAGACCGTGATCGGGGCCGCCCCGTCCGCCTGCCAGACGCCGGCCAGGACGCGGAAGACGCGACGATGCGCGTCGTGAACCGGCAGGACGGCGGTGAAGTCCGCCGGCCATGCGGCGGCATGCAGCGCGGGGCCTTCCGTCTCGACAGCGGCCAGCTCCGCGCGCATCGCGACGCGCGCCGCGTCGGCAAGGGGCGCTCGATCCACGAGCTCCCGGACCCGCCTGGCATCCCGTGCGATGCGGGCCGAGACGAATTGGCCGATGACGCGGTTCCGATAGTACGCGCGCAGGTCGACGAGACGCTCGGCCCGGTCGGGCTCCGGAGCCCGCGCCGGGTCCCCCCGGTAGACTTCAATCTCGTCGACGAACCCGTAGACGGCGGTCGACAGGATGAACGCGACATAGCGACCGGAGACCTGGATCGCTTCGGTCCGGAACCGATGGACGGCGTACCCCGACGCGGGCGGCTCCCCGTTCACCCGGGAGAGGTCGACCAGATCGCCCGCCTCGAGCCAGCGCTCTCCATCGTCGCTGGCCAGGACGTAGATCGCCTGGGGCCAGAAGACCCCGGCGGTCCCCGCCGCGGTGCTGAAGGAGACGCCCCGGATGGGCTCGACGCGGCCCAGGTCGAGGGTGATGATCACCGGGCGGGCCCGGGTCCATCCGACCGTGCCCCGCTGGGTCCAAAAATACCCCGATACGTACTGGCCGTCCGTCAGCTGACGGTCGTCGCCGGGGTCCGTGCAGTGGCGGTAATCCGGCGGGGTGGAGTATCGGACCGGCCGTCCCCGCGCGATGTTCTCGAGGTGTCCTCCCTCCGTCTGTCCCTGCAGGTCCGACGTCCGGGTCTCCGGTCCCGCGCATCCGGCGATCAGGACGCTCAACACGGACAGGGGCAGGGCAAAGATCGCGATCCCGGTCCGCATGACCGACAAGGCCGTCCGCTTCTCCGCCAGCAGGAGCTGGATCTCGCCGAGGACCAGGCCCGGATCGTCGCCGGGGTCGCCCACTCCCGAGGGGAGAACGGCTTCCTCTCCCGTCGCCTTCTGTTGCATGGGATCCTCGTGGCGCGCGGTCGGGAGCGTGAAAAGGTCCCGGGAGGCAGACCGACCCGTCCCGTCTGGCCGGGATGATCATACTCGACGCGGGGAGGGGGTGCAACGGATCGAGCCCGGTCGCCGGTTTCGGCACCGCCGCTTACCGACGCATCGGGGCGCGTCCGAAGTAACGGATGCAGCCGATGACGCGATGCAGGCTCACCACGTCCCTGGCTTTGCACGTCAACTGCGGACTTCGACGGGAGGCGCCGGAAACCGAGATCACGCCGCCCGGCTGCAGCGAGAGCAGCCCGATGACGCGCCGCCGCCCGCCCCTCCAATCGGCGACGGCAAGCACGAGATCGCCATCACGCGCGGGGATCGTTCGGGACACCAGGACCTGGTCCCCGCGATCGATCCGATCCTGCGCGACCGCGGCGTCGATCGTCCGCGCGACGGGCACGGCAAAGGAGTCCGACGGCCTGATCCCCGGAAGGCGTACCGGATGATGTCCGGGGCAGAGAGACGACAGCGAGGTCCCCGCGCGCTTCCGCGATCCGGCCCGGATCCTGCGCAGAAGAGGGACCAGGAGCCTCGGGGCCTTCTCCACATAGGCCATCCGGAGGAGGTCGTTCGCGTCCAGGCCGAGCGCGACGGCCAGGCGTCGGACCAGGCGATCCCTGGGCGGAGAAACATGGCCCGTCTCGATGGCCGACAGATAGCCCTTGGCGCACCCGATGCGCCTGGAGAGGGGCTGAAGCCGGACCCCCCGACGCGTCCGGGCCGCCCGAATCGTCCGTCCGAAGTCGTGCTGGGCTCTTCGCATGCCGGTTCTCGGAAGAACGCATCCCGGCCCGCCGGGAATCACGATGATTGATATATATGTATATACGATATTTGATATATATGGTGTACAGATTTACTCGACCCCCCTACCCTATCCGAAATGAGTAGACCCGACCGGGATGATCCGTCAGGCCTCGGAGCGCATCACCGCGAGGGGGACCGGGTGAAGCTGCGTCACCGGATCGGGGCGAACATCCGCCGGATCCGGACCTGCCGCCACATGACGCAGGAGGACCTGGCGAACGAAGCGGACATCGACGCCAAGTATCTCGGGGCGGTCGAGCGCGGCAGGGAGAACATCAGCATCGACCGCATCGGGCGGCTGGCCGAGGCGCTGCACGTCGACGCACGGGATTTCTTCCGGTGCGAGGAGCTGCGCCTTCCCCTCGCGGTGGACGGCCCGACGCGCCGCATCGTGACGCTGCTGCGCAACGCCCGTCACGACAAGAAGCGGCTGATGGTCCGTATCCTCAGGCTCATCGCGGGCCGCTGATGCGGCGCGCGACGGGCCTGCCGACACCCCGCCTCGACGGACCGGATCGCCGCCCCGCACCGCCTCACACGACGGGCAGTTCGTACCCCTTCCGGCGCGGCCTCACGAGCTTCGCGTTGGCTTCCGCGTCGCCGACGAACTGCTCCTTCACGGGGTCCCACGTCAGCTTCCGCCGGAGCTCCCGGCAGATGTTCACCAGGTGGCAGACCGTCGTCGCGCGGTGCCCGATCTCGACGTCGGCGTTGGGCTTCTTCCGGGTGCGGAGGCACTCGAAGAAGTTCCGGAGGTGGTCCACGGACTCCTTCGGCGCGCAGCAGGGGGAATTGGGCGGGGCGCCCTGGAGGAGCTCCCTGGGCTCGGCCGTACAGAGGCCTCGCGCGATCTCGATCCGCCCCTTCTCCCCCTCGAAGATCGCTCCGAGGTCGGGAAGGCCCGCCTTCGTATCCCAGGGGCGCTTGGCCCCGTGGAGCTTGAGCAGGGCGCCGCTCGCGTACTTCATCGTCACCTTCCCGTTCGGGACGTCCTCGTCCATCCAGATCTCCACCGGGCCGGTGTCGTCGGTGCCGAGGGCGCACTGGACCTGGTCGAGGGAATGGGTGCCCCACCCGGAGACGCCCCAGCACAGTCCGCCGCCGTCGTAGTCCCACCAGTCGGCCCAGCCGTACTGGAGGTCGCGGTGGTACGGCCTCAGCTCGGTCTGGTTGCACCACTGGTCCCAGTCGAGGCCGGCCGGGACGGGCTGTTCCTCTTTCGGGGTCCAGCGCTTGGGCCCCTCGAAGTTGCAGGTCGTGACGACCAGGTTCTTTCCGAGGACGCCGTCGCGGACGAGCTTGCTTGCGAACAGGTTGATCGGCATCGAGCGCTGCTGGGTGCCGACCTGCAGGATCCGCTTGTGCTTGCGGACGGCCTTGACGAGCGTCCGCCCCTCGGAGACGGTCAGCGTCAGCGGCTTCTCCCCGTAGACGTCGAGCCCGGCCTGGAGGGCGTGGAGCATGATCAGGACGCGGGCGTGGCAGGTCGTCTCGACGAAGACGGCGTCGAGCTTCTCCTTCTCGAACATCTTCCGGTAGTCCTGGTATTTCGCCCATTTCGCTCCGCCGGGATGCCCCTTGGCGGCCTCCTCGGTGCGCGGCAGGAAGGCGTCCGACACGGCGACGATCTCGCCGGGAGCGAGGTCCTCGTTGGGGGACATCAGGTGGCGGGCGCGCCCGCCGCACCCGATGAACGCGATGCGGATCCGGTCGTTGGCCCCCGCCTGGCCGGGGGCGGCGAAGACGCCGGCGGGAACGTATGCGGGGATCACGACCGCCGCCGAGGCCGTCGCGGTTCGCCGCAGGAAGCTGCGCCGGTTCATGGTGCACTCCTTCAAGGGGCTGCTACACCGGGACGGGCGTTTGTCACGCCTTGTCACATCGTGTCTCAGGTATTAACACACCCGATCGACGGCTGTCAACCCGCTTCGGGAAGCGCCACGCCAGCACGCCAAGGGGCGAACGGGTTCCGAACGTCCCGGCCCCGTCCGGTCGCAAGGGACCTCCGTCCGGGAGCGCGTCGACAACCGTCCCGATCGGCTCCGCGCTTCGCGTCATGCGTTCATGCGCCAGATCGCATAATTGAGCGCCGCCGCGAAGGAGACCCAGAGCAGGTAGGGGGCGAACAGCAGGCCGGCTACAGGTCGGTCGCGCCAGAAGGAGACGGTCGTCGCCCCGATCGCCGCCCAGAGCACGACGATCTCGGCAAACGCCGCCCCCGGCATCCGGAAACCGAAGAAGAGCCAAGACCAGGCCGCGTTGAGCGCCAGTTGGGACGCGAACAGGGTCATCGAGACCTTCGCACCCGCCCATCCGCGCCTCAACCAGACCAGCCACCCCGCCACGGCCATCAGGATGTAGAGGGCCGTCCAGACCGGCCCGAAGAGCCAGGACGGGGGCGTCCACGAGGGCTTGACCAGCGCCGGATACCACTCGGCAAGCGACGTGGCGTTTGCCGCGCCACCGACCGCGGCGGCCGCGAAGACAGCCAGAAGGAATACGGTCAGCCCGGTCCAGGGACGATTGACGGTTCGCATGGGGCGCCTGATCTCCCGGCGCATTTATCGTGACGCCCGCAGCATCGTCGCCAGCGCGGACGCCAGGCGCTCGATCTCGTCCGCCGTGTTGAACCAGCCGATCGAGAGCCGGATGAAGTGACGCCGGCCTGCTCGACTGACGGCCGTCTCGATCCGGTGGCGTCGCCAGAGGCGCTCCCGGAGGGTCCCCGCCTCCCGCGCGGGGATCCCGAAGGCGAGGAGCGCACCGTGCAGGACCGGATTCAGGGGCGTCGCCGGCACGAGCCCGATCCCGGCCAGCCGCGCCCGCGCGTAGTCCGACAGCTCCCGAACCCTCCGGGCGATCACCGCCTCCCCGCCGAGGCGCCGCCGGAAGGCGAGCACCTCCGGAAGGACCATCTGAGGCGCCCGGTCGGCGACGCCGAGGAACTCGAAGTCCCGCTGCCAGTGCGTCCCGCCCCAGCCGCAGTCCCGCTCGCGCCGTCCCGCCGGGTACCCCCACCCCCAGCTGGTGACGAGCGACCGGAGGATCGTCTTGCGCGCGCGCCTCGCATGCAGGAAGCCGCACCCGGAGGGGGCCATCAGCCACTTGTGTCCGTTCGCCCCGTAGAAATCCGCGCCGATGCGCCCGAGGTCCACCGGGATCATCCCGGGGGCGTGGGCGCCGTCGACGACCGTCGTCACGCCTAGGCGCCTCGCCGTCTCGCACGCCCGTGCGGCGGGGATCACGAGTCCGGTCGTGCAGGTCACGTGGCTGAAGAAGAGAGCCCGCGTGCGCGGCCCGATCGCGCGTCGGAAGGACTCGACGATCGCCCCCGGGTCCTCCGCGTCGAACGGCAACCGGAAGACACGCACCGTCGCCCCGGCCGCCCTCGCCTTCCGCCTCCAGCAGGAGGCCATGGCGCCGTACTCGTGGTCGGTCATCAGGACTTCGTCGCCGCGTCGCAGGGGCAACGAGGACGCGACCACATTGACGGCATGGGTCACGTTCGGCAGGAGCAGCAGATCGGCGGGGTCCGCATGCAGGAAGGCCGCGAGGCGGGCGCGGGCGCGCTGGATCAGGACGGGCCCCTGGCGAACGATGAAATCCGTTGGCGATGCCGCCTGACGACGACGCAACCGCTCGACCGCCTCGAAGACCGGCCGCGGCGTGGGAGAGAGGGTACCGGCGTTGAGTTGGGCGACCCCGGGATCGAGCAGGACGTCCCGTCGCCGGGCGGCCCAGAGCGCGTCGGAGGGGGCGGTCATGCGCGCAGCGGCTCCTGGTGTGGACGCCACACAGTAGCATCTCCGTCTCGTCTCACAAAGGGCGAAATGGCAGCCCGACGCAGGCCGTTCCACCCAGGCCGCGACTCCGAACGCCATTGACTTCGTCCGACCGCTTCGATAGCCTACTATCGTGATAGGAATGAGCCGCACCCCCCGGATCGCGACGCGTCTCGCCTGCTTCGCCCTGACGGGCGTCCTGCTCGCGAGCGGTCTCGGTCGTCCCGGCACGATCCTCTGCCTGGGGGCGGACGGACACGTCGCCGTGGAGCCCGCTTCCGCCTCGTGCTGCACCCCGCCGGTCGAGACCTGCGATCCCGATGCGGACCATCTCCACGATTCCGCCTGTTCCGCCCCGGACGACGCCTGCGGCCCCTGTGCCGACCTGGTGATCCTGTACTCGGCCCCGTCCCGATCGAGACTGGTCGCGCACCGCGCCGCCACTCCAGCCGTCTCGTCCGCGGTCCTGAACCTGTCGTGCGTCGCGTTTTCGCGTCAGTCGACGAGTCCCACCCGCCTCGGCGGGGTTTCGCCTCCGGCGCCTCACTCCACGTCTCTCGCCTGCCTCCGCACCACACATCTTCTCCTCTAGCCTCCCGCGTTCGCGCCATCGGACCTGGCGCCCCCCGCGTCGCGTCATGGACGATGCGATGCCGACACGCGATGGATCCTGCGCGGAGGTCGTTTATGCATTCTCAGGGTCTGCACCGTTCTGCCCGATGGGTCCTGCTCTCGCTGGCGTCCTGCGCCTCGGTCCCCGAACCGGACGAGCTTCCGGGTCCCCGCCCCCTCGGACGGGACCTGCCGGTGTATCGCGCCTCCCTGGAGACGGACGAGGCGCCTCCCGTCCACGCGACGCCCCGCCCGGCAGGTGGACCCCTTGCGCTCCGGGACGCCCTGGCCCTCGCTCTCGCCGGCAACCCCGGACTGGCAGCCTATTCGTGGGAGACCCGCGCCGCGGAGGCACGTGCCCTCCAGGCCGGAGCCCTCGACAACCCCGAGCTCGGCATCGAGCTCGAAGACTTCGGCGGCCGTCGCGATCTCGCCGGCCTCGACGGCGCGCAGGCGACAATACGCCTCAGCCAGCTGGTCGACCTGGGCGGCCAAGCCGGCGCGCGCTCGCGGGCGGCCCGATACGAGCGGGACCTGGCCGGTTGGGACTACGAGACGAAGCGCCTCGACGTCTTCGCGGAGACGGCGGCGGCCTTCATCGACGTGCTCGCAGCCCAGGAACGCGCGACGCTCTGGACGGAGCTGGTCGCGCTCGCCGAGGAGGGCGTCCGCACGGCCGAGACACGCGTCGAGAGCGGCAAGGCGCCGCCGCTCGAGGCCCTCCGGGCCCGCGCGGACCTGGCATCCGCCCGCGTCCGGCTCGACCGGTCCTCCCGGGACCTCGTCACCGCCCGGAGACTCCTGTCGGCCTCCTGGGGGGATCGGGCCCCCGCATTCACGCGCGCGACGGGATCGCTCGAGGACCTTCCGGCGCTGCCGTCGATCGACGCGATCCTCCGCCGTCTCGACCAGAACCCGGACCTCGCGCGCGGCGTCGCGGAGGTCGAGCGACGTCGCGCGCTGCTGGAGCTCGAGCGCGCCAAGGCCGTTCCCGCCCCGACGCTCTCGGGCGGCATCCGGAGACGCTTCGAATCGGACGACAACGCTTTCGTGGCGGAGCTGACCCTTCCACTCCCGCTTCTCGACCGGAACTCGGGCGGCATCGACGAGGCCCGCGCCGGGGTCGCCGCCGCGGAGCTCCGGCGCGAGGCGGATGCCGTCCGGACCGCGTCCGCCCTCGATGCGGTCCACCAGTCGCTGGCCTCCTCCCTCTCCGCCATCGAGGGACTCCGAACGGGCGTCCTCCCCACCGCCCGGTCCGCCCTCGAGGCCGCGTCGGAAGGCTACCGGCACGGCAAGTTCGGGTACCTCGATCTCCTCGGAGCGCGTCGCGCCTGGACCGAGGCGCGGGGCGAGCTGCTCGATACGCTGGCCGACTGCCATCGGACCGCCGTCCGCCTGGAGCGGCTGCTGGGCGAAAGCCTGGATGCGTTTGCGGAAGACCCCCGGTAGGAGAACCCGACATGACGGACGCCCCCGATCGCCCGATGCCGGCCTCCCGTCTGCACGCGGCCGGCTCGGCCCTGTTCGTCTTCGTCTCCATCACCGGCCTCCTGCTCTGGGCGGCCGGGATCCTCCGGCTCGGCTCGTCCGGCGATGCCGCGTCGCACGCCGGAGAGCCGTCGGCGGCCGACGGGGAAGCCCCCTGCTGTCCGGATCCGGACGCGTCGCACGGGAAGCCGGGCGTGGCCCATCCTGAGGCCGCATCCGGCGCGGCGGAGGCGCTCGCGCCTCCGTCCACGCCTCCGGACTCCGCGCAGGTCGTCCCTGCGTCGGCGCCGTCCGACCTGGAGACCCGGGGAGCGAAGCCCTGCGAGCACGGCGTGCCGACGATCGACTGCGACACCTGCCGGTACGAGCTGGGGGTCGTGAAGATCCAGCCCTCGATCGCGTCGGCGCTCCTCCGGACGGCCGCCGTCGAGGAGCATCCCGTGGTGCACGCCCTCCGACTCACCGGCGAAGTCCAGGCCGATCCGACGCGGGTCGTCGAGATCCACCCTCCCGTCAACGGGCGTATCCAGCGGATCGCCGCAGCCCTCGGGCAGACGGTCCGGGAAGGCGATCTCCTGGCCGTCCTCAACGCGCCCGAGCTCTCCGAGGGAAAGGCCGCGTATCTCCAGGCCCTCGCCCGCCGGGACCTGTCGGTCCACGAGCGGGAGCGGCAGTCCGCCGTCTCGTCGTCGCTCGAGAAGCTGGTCGCGCACCTCTCCGGGGTCGCCCACGACCAGGGGGGGCCGGATTGCGAGACGGAGGCCACGGGCACCCCCTCCGAGCGGATCGGCGAATGGCGGTCGAAGCTGGTCGGCGCCGCGTCCCGGCTCCGGATGGCGCGCTCCAACCGGGACCGCGAGACGCTGCTGGCGGAGCGCGGGGTCTCGAGCCAGGCGGAGCGGCTGGCCGCCGTCCAGGAGTTCCAAGCCACCCAGGCGGAGTTCACGGCCCTGATGGAGGACGCGCGCCTGGCGCTGCGCCTGGACGCGTTCCGCACGGAGACGGCCGCGGCCGAGGCGGAGGCCGGTCTCCGCGCCGCCGAGCAGAAGTTGCGCGTCCTGGGCCTCGACGAGGCGGCGCTCCGCCGGCTGCGCGA